>CAZSZT010000180.1:0-4791 GCA_964611175.1 uncultured Bacteriovoracaceae bacterium | reverse complement strand
CATGGAAAAAATAAAAATCCAAAATTCCACCGAAATTTTCTATTGGAATCCTCAATTTTTTCAAATGCCGAATGCCTTCGTTTCCATATTCTTTCCTCCCAAAAGAGAATCAGAGCAAAGCCGAAAACAACAACGGAATATTGAAAGGCTTGGTTCTCCAGAAGATTCAAGAATCGTCTCGTTTATTTCTTTTTAGCCGGGGTTTCCATTTTAGTTCCTGCGGACTCTCCTGCCTTTTCGGCCGCCAGAGCCAGGGCATCTTCAATGGCTCGCATCGATCGCTTAATTTCCGATTTGAGATAAGGATCGCTTTCCTCATTCAATCGTGACTTTAAAAGTTCCAAACCCTCGGCCGTTGGAATTTTGCTCATGGTTCGAATGGCGCGATATCGAACTTCCGATTTCTCATCTTTTAAAATTTCGGCAATAAGAGGAACGGTTTGCACATCATGAATGCCTTCCAGTTTTTGAAGGGCATTTATTCGAAGGTCCGCCGAGGGGCTCTTGAGTTGATTCAGCCAAAAATCGCGATTTTGACTGAAATATTGAGGATCTACGGTATTTACAAAAATCCAAGAATAAATGAGTAACGACGTCACGATCACAACTGAATCTCCTTTGTTGATATCCAGACCCGCCCAATTTTTAGGCAACTATCCAAATCTTTCATAAGAGCGGCTTTCATTTCAGGTGCCGGCAATTTTTGGTTCTGAATTTGAGAGCGTTCGGCGGTCATTTTTAAATACGGGCGCTTTTTGGAAATCCGTTCGTATTGGCCATGGCCGTCGGTTCCTTTCAGTTCGAAATCGACTTCCACGAGTTCTAAATGAATCCGCTGCAGGTTTGGAAATTCTTTAAACACCTCGACGGCTCCTTGCCCCAATTTTTGCCCACGCCCCGTGAGGAGCCACTGATAGCCCATGCATTCGATTTTTTGGGCACTCGGTTCTGGCGGTAGATCTCTCCAAACGCTAATATTGGCGACCGCACCATCTATTTTGATGCTGTCATACGGGGATTTCATTTCCGGGCGCAGATAATGAATTTCGAGGAGTTCCTCGATCCGGGATTCTTGAGACGGAACTTGCGCGAACGCCACATTCATTACTAAAACAATGACTGTGGTAAAAAATAGCCGTAACATGATCAATGACCCCTATCAACAATACCGTAATACGCTTGGAACTCGATATGCAAGCTCCGCCATGTCGAGGCTTTTTTCGGACCGACATCGGGTGGAACTTTGGAGAGAACTATGGATTTACTTAGCGGATGAGGAGCGAAAACTTGGTCTGCCGATCAGTCCTAAGCAAATTCAAGCCCTCGAACGAGCCAAAAAGACGATTCATTTTGATCGAATCAGAGAAATCGAAAAGAAGCTTAAGCATGATGTGATGAGCCATTTGAAGGCTTTTGCGGAGGAAGCTCGAGAGGCCGAAGGGATTCTTCATTTGGGAGCAACTTCGGCTTTTATTACGGACAACGCCGATGCTCTTATTTTTAAGGAGGCCACGGTGCTTTTGATGGGCAAGATTCTTGTGGTTCTTTCGGAGCTCTCTCGTTTGATGAGCAAATATAAGGATCTTACGATGAGTGGCTTTACTCATTTTCAACCGGCTCAACCGGTAACTCTTGGAAAACGCCTTGGACTCTGGGCACAGGATTTAGTTTGGAATTTTGAGGAACTGCAGTTTGTTTTAGAGAGATTTAGGCCATTAGGTTGCAAGGGAACGACCGGAACCCAAGCCTCCTTTATGACGCTGTTTAAGCAAAAATATGATTTGGTGAAGAAGTTAGATGAAAACGTTTGTAAACGTATGGGGTTTAAAACTTCGGTGAGCTTAAGCGGACAAACTCTTTCTCGGCAAACCGACACTTGGTTCTTAAATGCCTTGGCGAATCTGGGGGCGAGTTTATCGAAAGCAAGTTATGACCTTCGCCTGCTTCAGCATCTTCAACAGGTCGCTGAGCCGTTTGAGAAGGACCAGGTGGGAAGTTCGGCCATGCCGTATAAACAAAATCCGATGCTTTCGGAGAGAATTTCGGGATTGTCACGATTTTTGATGACCCTTTCGCATAATGCCAGTTGGACGCACGCGACTCAGTGGCTTGAGCGATCGTTGGATGATTCAAGCAATCGACGCCTTGTGATCCCGGAAGCTTTTTTAACGGCGGATTCCATTGTGGAGATCTTCTATCGGATATTGAAAGGCTTGCGTGTGAATTCGAAAGGGATTGAAGCCTATTTGAAACAATATGCTGCGTCGTTTCAGACCGAATGCGAGATGATGGAAAAAAGTCTTCAAGGAGAGAGTCGTCAAAAACTTCATGAAGAAATTCGAAAGAAGATGCTTAGGGGCGAATTAAAGGTTTCTGGTTCAGCAACTCGAAAACTTTCTGGAGCTTCCGCGCAGCAAGTTGTGGATTTTCATGCACAGCTCTTGTCCCCTCTTCTGAAAAAGAATGCGAATCTCATGAAGAAAGCTCAAAAGGCGTTTTCGAGTTCTTCGATATAAAAAACGACCTCTATTTGGCTTTATATTTAGACCGCATTTCCCTTTTGCCAAATAGAGGTCGTTGTGTGCGTACCCCCTAGGAAAACTTTTAAAAACTAATGGCGAATTTTACCTCCGTGGTTCCTTCGTTTAGTTTATGACCTTCTGTGCTTCGAAAACTATCTGTTGGGTTAACTATCAACGTTAAAATTCCCGTTGGAAAATACTGATAAGGTACAAACTCTAAAGTATTGCAAACATTCTGGCCTGAGGTTCGATCGCAAACAATGCAAACGTATCCTGGAATCGGCTCGATATTGCCGCCGTTTTGATAATAACCCGCAATCACTTGAAAAACTTCACTGAAGGCCACATCGCTACAAGTGTTCGGCCCCATTCCTCTGGGAATGGCGATGGGTTTGTTGAATTCAACATCAAGACCCCGGTTGGTCATCACAAAGAAATTGGATGGATAAATCGCCGAAACTCGAAAGTTTCCTTGGCCGTCGGTAAAATCTTTTGTTCTAAATCTCCAGGAGAAGGGTGCGACCAGATGTTGCGACTGATCGAGAACGAACTCCACATAGACCGTATAATCGGTGGCCAAAGAAAGAGCTGCGGGCATTCCGTAAGAATGAGGAACGAACGTCACTTCATCTCCCGCGGAATTAAATTGATAGATTCCTTCGACTTGTCCGCCTCCGTCAGCTTCGACTCGAAAGGTGTCGGGATTAATGGAGTGGGAGTAGGTGCTAATCGGACCCGAAAATTTGACGCGAATAGGTGCGTGAATGGAAACTTGCTTCGAAGAGTCTGCGGGCTCAACAGAGTTTCCAAGAACGCTGATCGTGTCCGAAAGATCATAATTCAGGTAAGTTCGAACGGTCGTGGCGGGTTCCTTGCCGCCGCAGTTTGTGAGAGCGATAGATGAAAGAAGGAGGGCGAAGAAACGAAATTTCATTCTCCACCTCCAAAATTAAATGGCAATTCATCGAAACCCTCGCCGAATTGATATCCAGAGTCTTGAATAAAAAATCCCACGGCATTTCCGCTTCCGTCGAGCATTTGGCGAGTATTGATGGCTTGCCAGCCGCGTAAAACGACCACCACCCCTTTGGTTCCCGTATCGGGATATTCACATTGAGAAACGGGGAAGCAGTCGTTGTTAAGTTCATAAATGAGAGTTCGTCGATTGTTGGTCGTATAAATTTTGCCTTTCAGGCGGTTATAAACTTTGGTGCGTAAGAATTCGTCCCAAGCCGAGGTATCGTTCCAGTTTTCCGGAAGGGCTGAGAAGACGCTTTCGATGGACGAGGCGTCGATAATTCCAATATAAAGTCCCGGAAAATTTTCAATCGGAGTTGGCGGAATGTCAGGGTAAGTTTGATTGGAAAAATCATAGTCGAGTTGTTTAGCGGCTTCTGTGAAGGTGATAACAATCGGACTTCGTTTATTAAAACTGATATAGGAATTCACCGAATCATAATTCGATTTCATGATTCTGCCCGGTGACATACTGAAGACTTCAAGTTTGGGGCGAGCAAAATCTGAAACTCGATCGGAGACGGTGAAGTTAATGAAACCTGGAAGCAGCCGATCTCCCGTTAAACTTTGGACGCCTGAAAGAAGGGGATCGTCGGCCGACTCAAGGCTTTGTCTCCAAGCAACAAAATATTCTTGCTCTGGAGAAAAGGGCGTATCGGGCACAATCTTAATCTGGCTTACTAGTTTGTTTGGATCTTGTGGATGCGGAACAAAGGACGAACTTACGAAAGGTTTTCCTGGCAAGAGATTACCGCTTCGAGTTGAAATGATAAAATTAGAATGATGAGCCGAATAAGCGTCGATCTTTTGATTGAACGTTAAAAGGATTTGTTGATCGAGTGGAACATTCGCGGTATCCGGCGCCGGATTGGATTCAATAATACTGAGAGCGTTAAGATTTTGAATCGGTGGATTCGTCGGAGACTCAATTCCCTGAGCACATCCTATAAGAATCAGAATCGAGACGAGACTTCCTACTTTCATCGTCGCGTGGATTCGTCGTGTGGAACTCGAAACTTTCAAAAAATCCTCCCTCGATCGAAGTTCGCTGCCACACTTTGCGAACTTTATCTTCTTTAGAGACCTCAAGTTTTTGAGAGCTCTAGAGAAGGGCCAGAGGGATATCCTCTGGCCGGAATTATTGTTAGTTAACGGTCAATTTTTTGAGATAACTTTCTCGTAAGAATCTTCCATTTTCATCTCTCAACGTTTGGACAATCACAAGAAGGTATTTGCCCAACAAGATATCTCG
>CAZSZT010000179.1:0-4821 GCA_964611175.1 uncultured Bacteriovoracaceae bacterium | reverse complement strand
GTGTCCACGCCTGAAGTTAAAGAAGGGAGCGCGGAGGAGAAGGCCGAGGCATCAAAAAAAGACGAAGGGGTCTTTCCGGACAAAGAATTTTATACGAAAGCCGAGGTTCAAGCTTTAAGGTCGGTTCTCGACGAGAAATCGGCAAAATTAGAACGGGATATGGAAGCCCAAAAGAAATATTTGGAGTCCTTGAAATCCCAAGTTTCGGAACAGCTAAGGCAGATCGAAGCCGCTCAAAACGAAATTGCCGATTATATGAACGCTCGTGATGAGAAGGAAGAAGGAAAGCTTAAGAAATTAGCTAAATTTTATGAAGCGATGGATCCCGAGCAAGCGGCGCCTCTCATGAAGGAAATTAGCGATGAGTTGGCGATTAAGATTTTTGACCGAATGGACGTTAAAAAGGCGGGCTCCATTCTTGCGCAGATTCCAAATGCACGAGCGGCTCGGATTACCTCTGCCTTTCCGAAGCTAAAATTGCAGGCCGATACAGGGGGAGAAAAGAATCAATGACGTTTTTTAAGTTTCCTAAAGTCATGGTGGCTTTAGGAATAAATAATCCTAACGAAAGGAGGACCAAGTGGTTGCACCGATTAACGCAACCGATTTGAGCCTCATCGTGTTGATGACGGGAATGGACCCGATTCAAAAGGGGGTTCCCACTCAAGCTCAGCCGGATGTCGGACTGGAAAATTCGGAAGTTGTAAATCTTTTTGAAGACTATCTTCAGAACTTCTCCGCTCCAGAAGATATTTCAACTTTAGAACCACCCGCTCCGGTTAGGCCTATCGAGAAAAAGGAAAATCTGGATCAGGAAATTTCTGAATCCTTGTGTTCTTTTCAGCCCTTGATGACTCAACCCGTCTCGACAAAGGAAAGCTTCTTGGATTTAAAAGTTGAAGATTCGTCGTTACAGGCACCTGAATCAAAATTGGCGCCAGAGTCAAGACTTGAAAATTTCAAGGAGGCTTTGGAATTCGAAGAAGTTGATGCAAGGCCGTTGTCGGCTCATGAATCCACTTCTATCAAAACACCGGATACTCTTCAGGAAATAAAGGGGTTAAATATTGAGGATATTCTTCAAAAATTTAATCTGAAATTCAAATCGACTGAAATTGAAAAGTCTCAGCAATCTAAGCCATCCAAGAATCAAGCAATAGAAGGCCCCATCTCGGCAGATTCGAAAGGCTCCGATGAGATGGAAATCCTTCCGGCTCCGGATCGGCAGGATTTAGAATTGGCTTTTCATCAAGGTGAATCCTCTGCTCCTAAGATGAAAATCGAATCTTTATTGAACGAAACTCGACCCGTCGCAAAATTTAAAGATCTTGTGGATGGGTTGTTCATTCAGGAAGGTCTGAAGACATCGTTGAATCAAGAAATTCAATGGATGCCGCAGAACAAGGAATTCGAATTTCATTCGGAGATGCCGGTGACAACGATGAGAACTCATCTGATTGATGATATGACTCCTCTTCTTTCGAATGTGAAAGCAACGGAAGAAGGCGGCCAAATGACTTTAAGTCTAAGGCCGGGTGGCTTAGGACCTGTGAAGGTCGATATTCAAGTGGAGGCTCAAGTCGTGAAAGTCGATTTTCATACGGAGCACCAGATTGCAAAAGACTTCCTTCAGAGTCAAATCGGGGAATTGAAACATCAGCTTAATGAAATGGGATTTCATGTGGAGGATGTGAGTGTTTCCCGAATGTCCGAGTCTTTGGAAAATCAACGTTTTCAAAACGATCATCAGCAAAATTCACAAAGTGGGCGACACTTTCAAGAGCCGAACGCTCGGCATCGAGAGTCTCGTCAGAATCAGGATTTTGCTGAAAATCTTTTGAACAGCGAAGAAAGGAATGAAGCCGCATGACAGATCCAGTAACTCAATTAACAAATTCAACAGCCTATAATCCAAATGGGCCAGCGGCACCTTCCAAGGAAATGGGTAAGGAGGAGTTCATGAGACTCCTCATCACTCAACTTTCCGCTCAAGACCCTTTAAATCCGATGGACTCAAAAGAATTCGTGGTTCAACTCAGTCAGTTTGCGAGCCTCGAACAATTGACAAATCTCGGATCGAAAATGGATGACCTTGTGGCCATTTCGGGAGCCAGCAATGCGGCGAATGCCGTTACCTTGCTTGGAAAAGAAGTGCGAACGCTTGGAAATTCCGTGAAGGGCGAGGATACGGTCTATTACGATCTTAGCAATAATGCGAAATCGGTAAGGATCGAAGTTCGTAATCCGGATGGAAGTGTGGCGAAAGTCTTTGAAGGATTGCCGACGGATAAAGGACTTCACGAGTTTAAACTCGAAGGTCTGGAGCCTGGCGATTATACCTTTAGAGTCGAAGCCTTGGATGATCGTGGAAAAGAAATTCCAAGCCAGCTTTCTGTTCTCAATAAAATCAAAGCCGTAAGCTTCACAGGGCCGACGCCAGTTCTCGTAACCGAGTCGGGCTTGGAAATTCCCGCTTCGGAGCTTATTGAGATTCGAGAGCCCTTAGCCAATCAAGGAGGAGGAGGCTGAAAATGAACGAATTGGATAAAGCAATGCTCGCATTTCATATTCAAAAGATCGGGTCCATTGCCCCACGTCCACAGCCAAATAAGTCTTCAAACGGACGAGACTTTGATTCGATTCTGGAACAAAAGGAGGTTCAATTTTCGAAACACGCTGAAAAGCGTTTAAATTCGAGAAATATCGAACTTTCCGAATCCGATCGACTTCAACTTCAGGAAGCCGTGAAGACATTGGAAACAAAAGGGGCCAGGGATTCTCTTGTTTTGATGAGAGATATGGCATTCATCGTGAATGTACCGTCAAAGACCGTGGTTACGGCTTTGGCCAAGGATCAAATGAAAGAACATGTGTTTACGAATATCGATTCAACGATGCTCGTGAACGCTTGATCTAAAAGAAAACCGAATGACTTTGGACCCTTCCCGGGAGAAGTCATTCATTTAAAAGGGAGGGTTACCTCATGACAGTTATTTCATCACTCTTCTCGGGTATTTCCGGGATTATTTCGAACGGTTCGGCGCTTTCCGTCGTCGGTGACAATATCGCCAATATGAGTACGCCGGCGTTTAAATCGTCGATCGCCGTTTTTGAAAATGCGTTAAGTCAGAGAATCGGAGAAGCCGAAGTTGGCCTCGGTTCTCGGTTAGCCACGACAACGGCCAATTTTACACAAGGAGCTTTCGCGAGTTCCACTCGTCCTACGGATCTTGCGATCCAAGGAAAGGGGTTCTTCGTGGTAAAGAGCGCCGCAGGAGATACGTTCTACACAAGAGCGGGGATCTTCGAGAAAAATAATAATGGCGAAATCGTCACGAGCGCCGGAAATTATATTCTTCAGGGTTATGCGATCGATGCCACGACCGGCGTCGTCGATACGGGATCTTTAAATCCCATTAACTTGTCGAATATTTCTTCGGCGCCGATCGCGACGACCGAAGTTGATTTCTCGATGAATTTGGACGCCGGCGCCACGGCTCAAGCGTCTTTCGATGGATCGACGTTTGCTTTGGCCCAAGCAAGTTCCAATTTCTCGGTGTCGACGACGGTTTATGATTCTCTTGGAAACGCCCGTTCGGTAACAACTTACTTTAATCGAACGGCTGCGAATACCTGGCAGTATCATACGCTTACTCTTGGAACGAATCTCAATAATTACGAAACAGCCGACGGTGCGGATGGAACCGTCATCATTGCCGAAGGTACCTTGGTTTTTGGAACGGACGGGAGTTTGTCAACCGTGACGGTTAACACAGTTGGAGAAGAAACAGCCACGGGTTCCACAACCGATATCGGAGCGGGAGAACTCATCACTCCATCGGCAGCATTTGGAATTCAATGGGATGGAGCGGCTGTTCAAGCGAGTATCACACATGATTTTGGACAACAAACAGGATCCACGGCGTCCACCACTCAATATGCATCCGCTTCTTCAGTTTCCAATTTAACGCCAGACGGGCGGGCGTCAGGGGTTTTGCAAACCTTTGAAATTGCCAAGGATGGTACCATTACAGGGAACTTCTCGAACGGAACGTCTCGGGATTTATTCCAGATTCCACTTTCCATTTTCGCCAACGAGGAAGGTTTGAATCGAGTCGGAGCAAATCTTTATGCCGAGAGTAATAATTCGGGGATTCCTCAAACAGGTATAGCCCAGGATGGGGGGCGTGGAGATGTCCAATCCTTCTTGATTGAACAATCCAACGTCGACCTTGCGACGGAATTCGTGAAGATCATCACGTATCAACGTGCGTTCCAAGCGTCTTCTCGAACCGTCTCGACCGCCGCCGAATTGCTGCAAGATCTTGTGCAACTCGGACGCTAGTAAATAGATAAACCACGGATGGCTTCCGGCCACGGACGGCAGGGGTCAGGGCACTTAAGTGCCAGGTAACGCGAAATAAATATTGAAATATCAAACACTTAGAATTTTCATGACAGGTCGGGATCTTTCCCAGTCTAACATGAATTTCTAAGTGTTTGATTTTACTTAAAATATTGACGTTTACCTGGCACTTAAGTGCCCTGACCCCTTATAATAAAAAATGTGTTTCCGAAGCCCTTGGAGTCTCTAGATGAATATCAAAAAACCGTCGTTTTCTTCGATGGTCTTTTAAGACACGGCAGTTCTTGTCGGTTGGAGAAGGAATATCCCTTAGCGTTTGATCCGTCGCAACTTAAGAATATTTTTGTCGTAAAGGATCAGGAGGTTCCAGAAGCCGGTTTAGCGACTTTGGTACGGGAAGTTGAAGTCGCCAAGGGAGTCCATCGAAAGTTTTTATTTGTTGGAAGTGTGGTGAC
>CAZSZT010000178.1:4049-4836 GCA_964611175.1 uncultured Bacteriovoracaceae bacterium | reverse complement strand
GAAAAGACTTTGAATCTTTATTTTCCTTCTGGGCATTTTGCGATTAGGCAACTTACGAACGAACCTCTCGTTTCCGAACTCCAGGGCCTTGTCAATACATTCACCCAGTCTAAATGTACTGGCGTTGAAATTCATGAAAATTCGGACGCTCCCAAAACTCCCAAGCCTGCGAAAGTAGACTTCATGAAGGAAGCCAAGAAAAGTATTGTGAATGATCCGGCCATTCAAAAAGCGGCCGAAATGCTCGGTGCCAAAATAGAAAGTGTAACGATCGAAGGCGTAAAGAATCCGTGACCTTTATTCTCGCTTTGACAACTTATCCGAATCAGTCGTTGGCAGAAAAAATGGCAACACGCCTTGTCTCGGAACGTTTAGCGGCCTGCGTTCAGTTAAGTGCGCCCATCGAATCGATTTATAGGTGGAAGAATAAAATTGAAAAGACGCAGGAAGTTCAAATGTGGATTAAGACAACTCGCGAGCACTTCCCTGCCGTAACAGAGATGATTCGAAAAAATCATCCGTATGATGTTCCCGAAGTGATCAGCATTCCCATACAAGATGGTTTAAATGAGTATTTGAATTGGATTCATGAAGAAACGAAAAAGGATTAAAGACGATGTCACAAATAGTTCATGTTCCACCACAAAGTGAGGGCGGAGTTAACGATGCTTTAATCATTGACGGAAGTGGTCCTAAGAAAAGTTCCAAAACTCTTCCTGTTGATCTGTCCATTTTTCCACTTTCCAATTTTGTGGCTTTTCCCCATATGATTCTTCCCGTCGTTGTT
>CAZSZT010000178.1:0-4039 GCA_964611175.1 uncultured Bacteriovoracaceae bacterium | reverse complement strand
AACTTCAGGATCTCTTACATAAGAATGAGCAAATCGAATATATCGGCTTTATTGCGCGAAAACGTGGGCAAGGAGAAGACCCCTCACCTCAAGATTTATTTGACGTTGGAGTATGTGCTCGTATCCTTCGCGTTTTAAGACTTCCCGAAGGATCGACAAGTATCATCGTCCAAACGCTAAAAAGATTTAAGGTGGAAAAATTCACGGCTTCTGTTCCGATTATTAAGGCGCATATTCGGTATTTAGAAGAAAGCTCCCAGGACGAGAAACGAATCCAAGCTCTAACCACTTCGGCACAAGGCCTTCTTCAGGAGATTATTCAACTTTCTCCGACCTTGTCGGAGGAATTTAGTCTTGCCGCTCTCAATATCGACGGCCCGAACAAGCTCTCCGATTTTATTGCCGCTCATCTTAAGCGAATTGACTTGCCGACACGACAGGGCTTGTTGGAAACCGTCGAAGTGGATACCCGTTTAGAAAAGTGTATTTTCCATCTGACTCAAGAGCTTGAAATTTTAAAACTCGGCCAGAAAATTCAAGGCGAAATTCAAAGCAAAATCACGAGTTCCCAAAGAGAATATTTCCTTCGAGAACAACTCAAAGCCATCCGAAAGGAGCTCGGCGAAGAAAAAGCAGATTTATCGGACGATATTCGAAAACTCAAAGAAAAATTGGCCGACGCCAAACTTTCGGAAGAGGCACAAGCGAAAGCCGACGAAGAGCTTAAACGGCTTCAAATGATGCCCGCCGAAAGCACGGAGTATTCGATCACCCGAAATTATGTGGATTGGCTTGCCAGTCTCCCCTGGTCCAAAACCTCCGACGACAATACGGATCTTCGACATGCTCAGAGTATCTTGGATCGAGATCATTATGGTCTTAAGGACGTTAAGGCTCGGATTACAGAATTTTTAGCCGTTAAAAGTTTAAAAAAGGATCTCTCGGGAAGCATCATCTGCTTTGTTGGACCCCCGGGTGTTGGAAAAACATCTCTTGGAAAAAGTATCGCCGAGTCTTTGGGGCGAAAATTTTATCGCTTTAGTTTAGGCGGAATGAGAGATGAGGCGGAGATCAAAGGGCATCGAAGAACCTATGTTGGATCCATGCCAGGTCGACTTATCCAAGCATTGAAGCGCGTTGGAACGAAAAACCCCGTTTTGATGCTCGATGAGATCGATAAAATCGGCTCGGACTGGAGGGGGGATCCGGCATCCGCCTTGTTGGAAGTTCTCGATCCCGAGCAGAATAAGAATTTTGTGGATCATTATTTGGATGTTTCCTTTGATCTTTCAAAGATTTTGTTTATTTGTACCGCGAATGTGTTGGACACGATTCCACCGGCCCTGAAAGATCGAATGGAGGTCATCGAAATTTCAGGTTATATCGAATCTGAAAAACTGGCCATCGCCGAAAAATATCTCCTTCCCAAGCGAATTCGAGAGGCCGGGCTTCAACCCAAACATTTGAAGATCAACCGGCCCGCGCTCTTGGAGATTATTCGATTTTATACGAGAGAAGCGGGGGTTCGAAACCTGGAACGGGAACTCGAACGACTTTGCCGAAAAATCGCGACTCAGGTTGCCACAGCGGTCAAAACCAGGGCTTTTAAAACTCTTCAAATAAATCCGCGGAATCTGACCCCGTTTCTCGGTGTGTACAAATTCAGCCCCGACTCCATCATTCCAAGGCGGCCGGGAGTGGCGACAGGTCTGGCTTGGACCTCGTATGGTGGGGAAGTGTTATTCATCGAGGCCTCTCAAATGCCTGGGGCCAAGAATTTACAGTTGACCGGAAAGCTCGGCGAAACCATGAACGAAAGCGCTCGAATTGCGTTATCGTTTGTGAGGTCCGTGGCAAAAAAATATAAGCTGAATTTAAACGAGTTTGAAAAAACCGATATTCATATTCATTTTCCCGCAGGCGCCATCAAAAAAGATGGGCCTTCCGCGGGAATCACGATTGCAGCGGCGCTTGTTTCTCTTTTTAAAAACCAGCCTGTGAAACGTGGCCTTGCGATGACGGGAGAAATCTCCCTTACGGGGCAAGTTTTAGCTATTGGAGGATTAAAGCAAAAGCTGATTGCCGCGAAGCAATTTAAGTGCTTTGACGTTATTATTCCACTTGAAAACAAGAGGGATCTATCTGAAATTCCTAGTGAAATTAAAGCTGGTTTTAAGTTTCACTATGCAAAAACGTTTGATGATGTTTATAAGGCTGCCTTTTCAAAATGATTAAACGCGCTCTCATTTCTGTTTCAGACAAAACGGGCCTTGTGGAATTGGGCAAGGCTCTCAAACACTTTCAAGTGGAGATCATTTCTACGGGGGGCACCGCACAGCTTTTAAATGAATCCAATGTTCCAACGATCTCGGTGAGCGACTATACGGGCTTCCCCGAAATGATGGAAGGAAGATTGAAAACCCTTCATCCCAAAGTCTTTGGATCGATTCTTGGTCGACGCGAAGAACCCAAGCATCAAGAAGAAGCAAGAACCTATGGGATTCAGTGGATCGATTTAGTGGTCGTGAATCTTTATCCGTTTGAAAAAACGGCTTCTGCCTCCAAACGCCCGGAATGGAAAGATCTCGTTGAAAATATCGATATCGGTGGAGTTTCACTTATCCGAGCGGCTGCAAAGAACCACGAATACACCACAGTCGTCGTTGATCCGAGAGATTACGCGACCATTATTCAACGAATGAAAGAACATCCGGACAATCCTTTCGATATGGAATTTCGATATCAAATGGCCGTTCGAGGATTTCGTCACACCGCCATTTATGATTCGGTGATTTCACAGACTTTAAGTCAATATGATTATAACGGTGAGGAATTCAAGCGGTACGATCATCCGCGCTTTCACTCCATTCATGGAAAGCTCGTTCAAGAGCTTCGGTACGGAGAGAATCCTCATCAAAAGGCCGCTCAGTATAAACTGCAAATTCCACAAGAAAATTCGCCTCTGAGTAAAAGCCTTCAAGGGAAAGAAATGTCTTTTAATAACCTTTTGGATTCGGATGCGGCCTGGAAGCTTTTATCGGAATTACCTTCGAAATCAACGGTCATTGTGAAACACAATGGCCCCTGCGGAGTAGCACTCGGCAATACAGAAACCGAAAGCTATCGGCGAGCGCTTTCCTGCGATCCTGAATCGGCTTTTGGCGGTATTGTTGCGATTTCTGGAAACGTGAATGCAGAACTCGCTCACTTATTGACAGAACATTTTTTTGAGATCATTTGCGCTGAAAGTTTTTCGGTGGATGCTCGGGAAATTCTTCAGAAAAAGAAAAATTTACGTTTGATGATGATTCCGGAAATTCAAACGAAAGCTCAGGAATATTCTTCGGGTTTTGAGTTTAAAAAGATAACGGGCGGTTATTTGATTCAGGACCATGATCGTATTGGAACCTTCAATGACGGGATTCTAGGGCCAGACGCTCAGGTCGTGACTCAATCTCATCCTTCGGAAGAAGAAATGTCGGCTCTGCGCTTAGCCTGGGTCATCGCGAAAAATACAAGATCAAATGCGGTGGTCATCGCGAACCAAGAACAGAGCTTGGGGATCGGTGGTGGCGAGGTGAATCGTAAATTTGCCGCGAACTCTGCCGCTGGCCGCGCTAAGAAATTTGATTCGAAAATTAAAGTTTGTGCAAGCGATGGATTTTTTCCGTTTGCGGACTCCTTGACTGCACTTAAGGATGCGGGCGTCACTGCCATCGTTCAACCTGGCGGAAGCATACGGGATCAGGAAGTCATTGAAACATGCAATCAAATGGGAATCTCGATGGTTTTTACAAAGACAAGACATTTTCTTCATTAATATGACACCCAACAAACGATTTTTAGTTCTTGGCTCCGGAGGGCGAGAGCATGCTCTTTGTTGGCATCTTCAGAAATCAGGCTTTGAGGTTGAAGCCGCTCCCGGAAGTGATGGCATTGCGCAATCTGTTCCAACCTGGGAATTTAAAAATTTTGATGATCTTTTAGAGAAAATTAAAACAAGAAAAATCGATGAAGTCATTGTCGGACCTGAAAAATA
>CAZSZT010000177.1:0-4849 GCA_964611175.1 uncultured Bacteriovoracaceae bacterium | reverse complement strand
TGTTCGAGATCGAACAGGAACTGATCGACTCGGGATTTGGCAGCCTGATCGTTCCCGTCATGGCCGATGTGCTCGACATGCCGCGGATGCACGACATCTTCGAGCGTTACCAGCCCCAGGTGGTGTTTCACGCCGCCGCCCACAAGCATGTGCCCATGATGGAAATCAATGCTCGTGAGGCTGTCAAAAATAATGTTATTGGTACGGAGAATCTCGCTCAAACGGCCTCTCGGTTTAACTCAAAAAAATTCGTGATGATTTCAACGGATAAAGCGGTCAATCCGGTCAATGCCATGGGTTATTCGAAACGACTTGCCGAGCTGGTTGTTCAGAATCAGTCTGGGGACACAACCTTCATCTCCGTTCGCTTTGGAAATGTGCTCGGAAGCAGTGGCTCCGTCGTAGAAATTTTTAGAAAACAAATCGAGGCGGGCCAAAGTCTTACCGTAACGGATAAAAATACGACTCGTTTTTTTATGACCACTCCCGAAGCCGTTGAACTCATTCTCCACGCCGGGGCGCATGGCCAGCCGAATTGTATTTATATGCTCGATATGGGACAACCCGTAAAAATTAATGATCTTGCAAAGCGCATGATCCAGCTGTCCGATCCCGAAGGTCTTAAAAATCTGCAGATTGAATACATTGGCCTAAGAAACGGAGAGAAATTAGCGGAAGAGCTCGTCTGGGAGGGAGAAGATTTTATCCCCTCCTCGGTTGAAAAGGTCTTCACCTTAAAAACGAAAGTTTCAACATCGATGTTAGACACTTATTTAGCTAACCTTAAGAGAAGCCTTGATGTTCCGGCCACAGACGTTTACCAAGAACTTAAGCGAATAGTGGATACATTGGATAACGGTGCTCGTCTTAAAGATCAAAAACGAAAAGTGCTTCCTTTCTCGACGCCTCATGTGGAATCCGCTGCAAATTCTGCCTAAGGGGCTGTTATTTATTGGCGCCTGTTTGACCGCCAATTTGTCGGCCGTGAGGGCGGCAGATCAATTACAACGCCATCATCAATCGACTCGAAGCCTTGGCGTAGGTGGCGCTTATGTCAGTATTGCGGACGATCTTTCCGCTTTTTCCTTGAACCCCGCGGGATTGTCACGAAATTCAGAAAACAGAATGCTTGCCTTTGATAACCGCTATGTGAATCGATTTCGAAATTGGGCGCTCCAAGGTGCGATTATCGATGGAAAAACGGAAGATCCCCTTCATTGGGGTTTTCATTTCAATATCGTTGAGACCGATATCGTCGAAATGGATCAATATACCCTTGGTTTAAGCTATTCCTACGAAAATTATATCCTCGTAGGAATCTCCCAACGACTAACGAATTTCGACACTTCAGGTATGACACGCGATGTTTGGATTTATACCATGAACGCAGGGGGCCTCTGGTTTGTTACGGATTTTCTTTCGCTTGCGGCCGCGGTGCAAAACGCCTTTCGATCGGTAGCCGATACAACGTTGGTACCGGTCCGCCTGACAGGAGGATTAAGTTTCAATTTTAAATATGCTCGGCTATCCACAGACCTTCAAAAGGATCTGTCCAATCGAAGGCTCATTCTTCGAGGGGGCGTCGAAATTCAGCCGTTGGTTAGTGAGATGAGTTTAAGAGCTGGATTGTTTCGTGATTTCGATAGCGAGGATAGCGGTTACACCCTTGGAATGACGACCGAGCCAGTGAAGGGCTTTGGCATTGATTTTGGTTTTTCAGATCAATTAGACTCAAGTTTGAAGATCTTCTCGGCAGGAATACAACTTAGACTATGAAAATTAAATTTTGGGGATTATTTAGAATTGCTGTTTCTGCTTTTATAATCGCTGTTCTAAGTTTTGCCGCAACAAGTCATGCTCAGCTGCGTCCGCAAATCGGAATGGATAAGCCATTTGCAAAACAAACAAAAGAAAGGATTGGTTCCGCTCCACTTTCGGATGAAAAGGCCCTGCAAGAGGAATCGGAAGAGTTGTTAGAGGAGGAATGGCCAGAAGAAGATGCCGAAACGCCTTCGGATCTGGAAGGGGTCCGAAAACGAACGAAAGAAGTCTTCGATCGCGAAGAAAATGATTCAGAAATCGAGGCTCTTCGTAATCTTCAAAGGCCGGTCCCTCGAGATAAGTCGAGAGATTCGAGACAACGTCCATTAGAAAGAGAGGCGGGAGAGCAATCAAGGAGGCCGCGGGATCGATTTCATCGTGACCGAAGGATGCAAGCTGAAAGAGAGGAATTTTCTCCTACCGAAAAACTATTTTTTGGCAAATTCCCAGGCGCCATATCGAGAGAGCTCAAGCAGTTTGGCTACGATCTTTTTAATCAAGAAACCGAAAATTTTATGGCCCTCGAAAACGTGCCGATCAGTCCCGACTATACGGTGGGGCCCGGGGATGTCTTCTCCATCAATGTATGGGGATCGACGAACTTTAGCCGAAAAGTCACCGTGCGACGCGATGGAAGTATCTTTATTCCAAAGATTGGCACGTTAAGTGTTTGGGGGCTTAGTTACAAGGAAATGAATGAAAAGATCGAAAAAAAACTTTCCAAGTTTTTTAGCGGCGTGAAGGTCAGTATCGGTCTCGAAAATATTCGAATGCTTAATATTTTCGTCGTGGGCGAAGTGGAAAAGCCTGGCAGTTATACGATTCCATCCACATCGACGGCCATCAACGCTTTGTTTTATGCGGGGGGACCGACGAAACGGGGAAGCCTTCGAGACGTTCGAATTGTTCGCAATAATAAAGAGATCGCCAAGGTTGATCTTTATGATTTTCTAATTTCAGGAATTAATAGCCGGCAGCAACTTCAATCCCAAGACGTCATTCTGGTTCCCGTGATCGGTAAAGTTGCCGCCATTGCGGGAAACGTAAAGCGGCCAGGAATTTACGAAGTCAAATCGGATACGAGTCTTTTTGATGCGATCACTTTAGGGGGCGGTTTAAGTTTCACGGGGCAAATTGGGCGAATTTCTTTAGAGCGCGTTAAAGAAAACAAGGAGCGTATCGTTCAGGATTTTCACATCCCTAATGATTTTAAATCTCTCAAACGAGAAGAGGCTATTCAAACCGATCTAGGAACAAAAATTCAGGACGGGGATCTGATTCAAATTTTTCCGATCCTTCCTACATTTAGTCAGACTGTTTATTTAAGAGGTCATGTGAAGCGACCAGGGAGCTACGAATTTAAAGAAGGAATGACTCTTAAAGACCTTATTCCCTCTTATGACGCGCTGATGCCTGAACCTTATACGGAATATCTGCAGATCATTCGAACGGTTCCCCCAAAGGATGAACTTCAGGCAATCTTTACGTCGCTTGGGAAACTCATGAAAGATGATCCTCAGGCGAACGTCACGCTACAGGACAAGGATGTTGTGATTGTTTTCTCTAAGGATGAATTAAATCTTCGTGAAAAAGTGACGGTCGAAGGAAAGGTCAATAAACCTGGGGAATATCTTTATTTCGAGGGAATGCGCTTGAAGGATTTATTGTTCATGGCGGGGAACCTTCGAGATGATGCCTATTTGGCGAATGCAGAAATCGCTCGATATAAAGTTTTAGACAAAGAACTAAAATTCGAACGTCTTCAAGTGAATCTTCATCATGTGCTGGCAAATGATCCTAAAGCGAATATCCCCCTTCAGCCAAAAGATAAGATCTTCATACAGGGTCTCCCCAACTGGGAGTTAGAAAACTTCATTGTTCTCCATGGCGAGGTTCGATTTCCTGGACGCTACTCTTTCGGCCCTCAAGAGCGTCTCAGTAGTATCTTGGACCGTGCGGGCGGCTTTACAGAGCGAGCCTTTTTGCCGGGAGCGATTTTCACCCGTCGATCCGTGAAAGCGCTTCAAGAGCAAAGTCTTAAGGAACAGATCTCGAAACTTGAAGAAGCGGTCCTTCAAGAGAGTGTTAAATCAACTCAGACAACAACGGAAAATTTCCAGTCGTATCAAGAGGCCATTGTCGCCAGGCGAGCGATGCTTAAAAATCTTCAGGACGTCGAAGCAACGGGTCGTATGGTCATTCGCGTTTCCAAGCTTGAAGATTTCAAGAATAGCAAATTTGATATCCGACTGGAGCCCGAAGATACGCTGACTATTCCACCGATTCCCTCGGTCGTGAGCATCCAAGGAGAAGTTTTTAATCCAACCTCAATCGTTTATGATGAAGGAAAAACAATTCAGTACTATTTAAATCAAGCGGGCGGAACGACCCAGAATGCAGACAATAGCAATATTCTCCTTATTCATGCCGATGGTACGGTGGTTTCTCGATCTCAAAATCGAGGCTTTTTGCTTCGAAATTTTTACCAAATGAAAGTGGAACGAGGCGATACGATCCTCGTGCCAAAAGATATTACTCGATTTTCATGGCTGGCAACGACGAAAGACCTTACGGAAATCCTCTTTAAAATTGCTTCTACGACTGGAATCACCATTACCGCGTTTAAATGAGCAAATACTAGTGAGAAGGCCGAGTTTCGGATAGGCTGATTTCATGGCGGAGGGGGCACCAAAAAATACGATCACGGAATCGGAAGATCAAAGCGTCAGTTTAAATGATGTCATTGATTTCATTCAGTCGTACTGGGTGTGGATCGTAAGTTGCACGATTGTCGCAGGTCTTCTATCGGCTGGAATCAGTTATTTGATGCTCGAACCTCAATTTGAATCTCGGGCAACGATTATTCCAAAAACGGGACGTTCGGTATCCTCCTTGGATACACTCTTTGGAAAGGTGGCTCCGACGATGCCGGGCTTAAGTGGAATTCTTAGCTCCGGGGGCGGATTGAATGCGGAGACTCTTCAATTTCAACAGGTCTTAAAGAGCCATGATATTTTAGCGAAAGTTG
>CAZSZT010000176.1:0-4855 GCA_964611175.1 uncultured Bacteriovoracaceae bacterium | reverse complement strand
CAATCTTTCCAAAAAATTTCCAAGGACAAAAATATTCTTCTGTTTGAATGCGACTGGCGCTTCGTGAATAGCAGAAGCTCTTAAAGAGTTCATCTTCGACACAAACCAAGGTTGGGGCAACCGTTTGGTTTCGATGGCCCAATGGGGAGGGGCTATTGGAACTTCCTTGCACAGCTGAATCACTACTGCCGCTAACAGCGCCTTCAAGCGCGAGTCCATCTTCTTCACTGGAGGAACTATGAACAGACGTGGATCCTTGCAGCGTCTAAACTCATCCACCATTTCAAAGAAATGCCTTTTCCAGGAATCAAATCCATCCGTCACGACACGCGATGAAACCACGGGAACCGAAAACTCCGGACTGATCTCCGACATTTTTGGATACCAGAGAAGTTCTGTCTGAAGGCCCTGGGCTTCTGCAATCCTATTAATGGTAGTAAGAGTCGCATTCAGGTCACCCACTTTGAAAAGTCTAAGTGTGGTGCGCGAGACGCCTGCCCTCCGAGCTAATTCTCGTTCGGACGGCAAAATGGAGCTTATCCTCTTGTTTTTCATGGTACTTTATAATGTACCATTATAAGTAAAAAACTGCAAGGGGCCCGTATGGCCTGTCAAATCGTTTAGGCCGATGAGTCGATGGTCAAGATGGTTATTCGTCCAAACATTTCTCCCTGGGGGAAAACCGGAAGCTCCGAAACTCACAGAAAACTAAAGTATAAGACTTAAAGACAGCCATCAGTTTGGGCGGGAACTCAAAATCTCCAACATACCTTGAGCGGCTCTGGCGTTCTCACGAAACCACTCGCGAAGGATTTTAAATTTTTCGATCGAGATAGAGTCGTCGGCATGCAGAGAAAGTTGATTTTCGAACTCCAGAATTTTTCGGCCAATGAGGTCGGGGAAAAGAAAAGTAAAGATTTGATCCTGGTTCAGTTCCTTTTTGGCCTTTTCCAAGACAGGCATCACTTCCCGCAAAGCTTCTGGTGGAAGATTTTCAAAGGACGAAAGTTGTTGATCCAAAGATTGAAGTTTTTGACTTAAACGCTCGACGTAAAGTTGCAATTTCTCGAGATCAATCGGAGTTTTCTTAAATTTCTCTCGACACTCCTTGACACGCAAAAAAAGATCGGAATGTTCTTCCCAAGTCTTGGTGCTCTCCTCAATAGGAAGCCACCGTATATTTGGAATTTTCGCACCACCCTGAGTCGAATTTGTCACCTGAATGGAGAGCTGTTGAACCTCCCACGAGTACTGTTTTAAAAATGAAAAATAAACAGTCGACGTAGGGACTTCTGGATGACAATTTCCAGGCACCCAAAATAAAATCCCGCCATCGACATTGTTCTTAAGTTCATCCAAAGTTTTTGCCTTTCCCCAATCGGAATACGCAACCCCCTCCGAATGGGAGGCAAAAGTTTCCGGGTCATACGCCAAATCCTGCCCAACAAGAATGGCTTCTGGACATCCTAAATAATCCGCCAATCTTAAACACATATGAGCCACCGAAAAGGAACTCGAAATAATTCCGCGAGCCGCCTGCTGCTCGAAAAACAAAAGATATCCGTAATTTCGGTATGCCACCCATTTGAGTCCCTGATACGTCGAAATGACCGACTGGGGTACTAAGGGATAAATCACCATCTGGGGCGACTCTGAGTTTTGAAATGTTTTTAAATTCTCATAAAAAGGTTTGGAGCCTTCGTCCCTTTCAAGAGTCGCCACAAAATGAGGAGTAATCCCGTTTTCGAGAAGAATCTTAAGACTCGCATCCGCTGCAATCAGAAGTGCTTTCCTTTGAAGTTGTTTAAGTGCTGGAAGGGATTTTTTAAGAGAGGGTCCCGTGGCCACAATAACGGCAGGAACATCTCGAAACTGATGATGTAAAAGATTGATCCCAGGGGTTTCTTCAATAAAAGGAATATTTTCTATGACATTTCGAACGCCAACCAAAGAATCCTCTAGAAATCCCCCCGATAAATAAAGAAGTTTCGTGACGGCTAAATACTCATCACGAACCACTTCAAAATAGTTCTTATGATAAGACGAAATTCTTGGATGGGCAAAAAATTGGTAAGCTTCCATACGACTAATTCGTACTGGAATCCTTAGCCACTCCAGAAATCTGGAAAAACAAGCATCCGGATCTTGGCCTACAATAAAACAGATTTTTTCATTCGAAAAATAATCCCGGAAATCGTGATGCATACAAGACGTCAAAAACCTTTCGACCGAAGGCTCGATCACGATGATGTCTTCAAGTTCATTCCAACGTTTTGACTGTAAAGATTTAAGTTGAGCCCCTAAACCAAAACCTTCAAGAACAGCCGTTCGGACTGGTTTAGAAGACCGATTAAAACTAAAATCTAAATCCTCTCGATCCATTTCTTCACCATTTTCAGACAAGATTCCGTCCTGATAAGAATATCCCGCAGAAAAATTTCCAGATCGCTTAGACTCAATGAGATCTTGAAAGAGTGGATAAGCCTCAAAGAAAACGTCTAAATTTTTCTCTAAAAGATCGGTGTTCAATTTCGATTCCTTGCTAAAATAGATTTTACTTTTTGAGTCGTTTGTAAAACCTGCTCAAACCATTCTTTTAGAAGCTTAAACCGATTTGAAGTTTCATCGTCCTTGTCCCAAAGAATATTCCATCGATTTTCCCAATCGATATAAAATCTACCAAGATTTTCGATCACAAAATAAAGTACACGTGGATCCGATTTGAGTCCCGCTTGCGCCACCTTCAACGCTTCTAATATTTGCTTCTTCTGAGCGGAAGCTTGGCGGTCTTGAAGACATTCCTCCACAAAAGTATGGAGTTTTTTTAACTTTAATTCCAAATCCTTAAAAAACTGAGAAAGAGGTTCCAGGTTAATGGAAGATGGGGTCCAATCTTGACGTTTTTTTCCAAGCACCGCGAATAAATCTTCCGTCTCGTGCCATTTTTGAGCGACTTCCGCAAAATTTTTCCACGACACTCCATGAATCTTTAATCCGCCCTGAGTACAATTAATAAGCTTAGTTTTTAAGTGAGTCGCTTCTCGAGAATAATCTTCCGCAAAAGCGCAATAGACGGAATTCGTTGGAACAAGTTTTTCACAATTTCCTTCCTTCCAGAGCAACTCTCCCAATTCGTCCTTTTGAATTTGCTTTCTTAAATTTTCTTCGGATGATTCTTGGCTCCAGTTTTCATACGCAATGCCTTTCGAATGAGACGCCAACGTTTTGGGGTCATAGGCAAGATCTTGACCCACTAAAACCGTCACGGGGCAGTCTAAATATTCTGCAAAACGAACGCCCATATGGGCAACAGAACCCGCAGATTCGAGCATCCCGCGGGGACATTGTTTTTCAAAATATTCGAAATAGCCATACGATCGATAACTCACCCACTTGGGGCCGTTATAAGTTTCAACCACCTGAGGATTAACTCTCGAAAAAACCACCATATGCGGCTGAGTTTTTGAGTTTTGAGTTTTTAGATTTTTATAAAAGGGCTGAAGATCGGTTAAGCGTTCGAGGCTAACAACAAAATGAACCTGAATGCCTGCATCCAATAAAATCTTTAAACTCGCATCACAAGAAATTAAAAGATATTTTCCCTCGTGCTTTTTTAGGTCTGGAAGCGATTTTTCTAGTGACGGTCCTGTTGCGGCAACAACCGCCGGCACCAAGGAAAAGGAATTCTTCAAAAGAATAACCCCTGGCGTCTGCTCAATAAAGGAGAGGTTCGCAATCGTATTCTCAAGATCAGAGAGTGAGGCTTCTTGGTATCCCCAATGTAAAAAAATTTGCCCCCTGGCCACACCCCATGCTTCTTGCATTTTTTGAAAATAAGCTCGATCTGAATCCGAAGACGATAGATTGGGAATAAAAACAAACGAATCCATCATCGACGCCGCCTGAGGGTTCGTTAAAAAATCATAGAATTTAATTTTTGCTTGCTCGGGATCTAGGCCTATATAGCATTGAACCAAGGAAGACTTTAAAAGATCTCCATGCTTTCCTTCAGAAATAAAATTTTGGTAACGTTCGGCTGAGCTTTCCAAAACAAAAACTTTTCTCGTTTCGGGAAAAGGATTTTCAAGAAATGAAACCAGATTCTCATTCGCTCCCTCAAAAAAAACAATCCGCGGAGGACGGTTGGGCTGAAAGCCCGAAAGAAGGGAATTCATATCGAATCAAGACCCCAAATGAAAAATGGATATTCCAAATGATTGGGGTCCAGTCCTTTTTTTGTCATTCGGGAGCCTAATAATTTAAAAAGCCCAAGAAACTCGAGACGATTTTCAAACGCCGCTGCCTCAAAAGCTTCAATAACTTCCATTTCTTCTTCGAGATGAACCACACCGGGAGACAAGATTTTCAAATCGGGTTCGAGTTCTCGAAGAGCCTCTAAACAAGCTATTACATGATCGGAAGGTCCCGCCCATTCATGACAAATTTGGCGAAAATCCTCTCCCTTTCCTAAGAGAGCGTAAGCCGAATCGGTATAAGCCACCGTCATCTCCGGTATTCGCCAGAGCTTTCGAGTTTCTTCCCAGCTTCTTTTGACCCGACAAATCTTTTTCTCAAAGGCTTTAAAGTGATTTTCATTCAGTTTGGCAAGTTCCGATGGCTCTCGTTTCACTTCTATTTTTTTGTCTATTAATAGGGGTCTTGAATCGATAGGCCACCAAGTGGCTTGAAGCCCACCAAGACCGAAGCCCAGGCGTTCATAAAAATCCATTTGGTTACTCCAAAGAACAATCGCATCGATACCGGCTTTTTCAGCCCACTCTTCCACAGCATGAAACAACAGACGTTGGTATCCTCGATTTCGATGCGTCGGCGAAGTCACCACACTTCCAACAAA
>CAZSZT010000175.1:1779-4864 GCA_964611175.1 uncultured Bacteriovoracaceae bacterium | reverse complement strand
TCGAAGGGGCGAAAGTAAACCTATTTCTTCATAATAACGAAGGGTCCGCGTCGTCGTTCCCAAATGCTTGGCTAAATCCCCAATTTTAAAAGCTCGCGGCTTTAATCGAGTTGAATCCTCTGAGAAAAACGATGTTTTGGACGGCTCGCTACTCATAACGCCGCTTTACGTTAACGTCATTATTTTGACCCTGTCAATTCGGTACAGTTTATTTATGATATTATGAATTGAAGACGGGGTTATGAGCAACGAAGTAGGTCAGTCGGCTGCTGCAGAGGAGCTTCCACTCGATTTTTATAAAATTCCGATCGATCTTTATCGTTCGGGAGAAAAAGTCGAAACGGATCTCTATTTCTATTACCAGCGCCAATACGTTCTCTTTAAAAGTAAAGACAGTGTTTGGCAGGATCAAGATATTGATAAGCTCATCAATACCCAGGTTTCATCGTTATTCGTAAAATTTAGATCTCCGGCCGAACATCACCGATTTCTTCAGTCTAAGCTTCAAAATATTTTGGATCGCCCCAAAGTTTCAGTGGAGCGAAAGGCAAAAGTCCTTTACGAAATTGCAGATCCTATTCTTTCACGAGTGTTTTCAACACCAAACTCCCAAGAACTTCTTCTCAATGCGGGAAGTTATGCGAAGTCTTGCATTCAGTATCTGAACGAAAAAGGGAGCTTACCAGAACTCGTCAAACTTTCGACTTCGATGATTACGGAACACGAACATGCGCTTCATGTTTCAACCTATTCGGTGGCCCTGGCTCGGAAAATGGGCTACCGAGATGAAGCTCAAATTTTTGCTCTGGGTCTTGGAGCTCTCCTTCATGATATTGGAAAATCCAAGATTGACTCAAAAATTCTGATGAAACCGGGAGAGCTTAGTGACGACGAATGGCTTCTCGTTCGCCAACATCCCGACTTTGGAAAAGAGATTTTAGAACCCAATAGTGTTATTCCCCCGTTGGCCAAAAAAATTGTCCATGAACATCACGAACGCGTTAATGGAAAAGGCTATCCGAGAGGAATTAAGGGTCTTCATGTCTTTTCGAAAATCGTTGGAATCGCCGATTGCTTCAATATGATTACCTCCGAACGGCCCTATGAAAAAGCACTTCCGCCCTTCGAAGCTCTCAAATATATGATTCAGACCATGAAATCTGAATTCGATCAGGCCCTATTGACTAAATTCATTGAAATGCTTTCGCATTAATTATCGGTCGGCCAAATTTTGATTCGTTGAGCATTTCGCATCTGATTAAAGACAAAGCGATCGACGATTCTTGCTCCGCCCGAAACATCATACTGAGAGGGAGAAAGTCCGTTTCCATAAGTTCCCGTCTTTTTTGTCACGGCCTTTGAAAGATCTCGTTCATCCGATAAGAATCGGAGCAATCCAAAAATACCATCCGTAACCGCATCTCCGTGAATTCCAACTCGGCGACATCCCTCGTAAGCTTTCACCAACGAAAGCGCCGTCGCCATGGTCGTCTGATTAAACGTATAAGCGTCTTGTTTGCAGGCAATCAAAAGAAGACGATCCCCGACCGATTTAGATAAACCCTGATCCTTAAGAATGACCGCCAAAAGTTCAAGGGCATGATCTCGTTCTCCTCGTTCACAAGCGTCGTCTAAACGAAGAATCAGTCGATCTTTTGAAATATTACGAGAGGCCCCATCGAGGATGGATTGCCCCGTTGGACGTTTTAAAACACTCGCCCCGACAAGCTGCGCTGTCCGTGTAAAATCAGAAATATTAATCGCTAAAATCGCTTTTTTAAAATTTGGCATCCAATATCCAAGTTCCATTAAGGCTTCGCCGTAAAAAACAGAGTCGGTCACAATGGGCCACTGCTCCACCTTCATCGTCATCAAAAATCGACCTCGAAGAATTTGAAGGATATTGGCGAATTGGTCGAAGTTAATACCCGCTCTCAAAATTTCTTCGGCTTTTTCCCATGCCGATTCCGCTGATTGGGAACAAGCTCGATCCCAAAGCTCCTCCGCCCAAGAGGATTTCCAGGGACTCGGAGCATTTTGAACGTCGAGAGAGGAAGCTTCCGCGAGCCTCCATCCATGGATGACAGCATCCGAAACCTCCGACGATTCCCAAAACTTTTCGAAAGGTCTCTTTAAAATCCAAGCGGGATTCTTCCATGAATTCGCCAAAACAATATGAAAAGCTTTGACCATTAGACCAAGACCCGTCGGATCCGCGCCTAACAAACACTGTTTAAGCACGGCTTCGGTTGCACCAAACCGACTGGACCGATTTTCGAGAAGGAAAAGCAATCCAGAAAAGGCTTCCTGACAAGATTCAACACTTCGCGTTTCCCGTCTGCTCAAGGCCTCAAATTCCTGTAACGTCATAGCGGAAGATTTTGGAGTCGTGGACGAATTCGGCGAAACGGGCCTTTGTCCGTCCGACCTATATAAAGCCAAAGAATAAAGCGCCTGAGTCATCGGCAACCACTGATAATTTTCATGGAGATTTCGACTGAGTTGATAGGCGACAAAAAACTGGTATAAACTCCGGTCTAAATCACCATTAAATTGAGGCGTCAGAGAAACTTCCCGAATGACCGCTTCAAAAATGTCTCGAACGTTTTTTTTCCGATCCATACAATAAATAAGATTCGTAAAAAATTCACGATCGTAATAAGGATCGCTGAGTAGTGAAATTTTTTCCTGAAAGCGCGCGTCGTTCAAAACTTTCCCCTTCTATTTGCCTTTTTCGATGAATCCCGGACGAGTTAAATTAACTCCGAAATGCTTCTTTACCTCGTCCGCGCTAAGATAGCCAAGCTCGACAACAAGGTCGGTAATTTTTCTCTTTTGTTGAGTGGCCTGTTTGACCACGGTCGCCGCTTTTTCATAGCCAATGACCGTATTCAGGGCTGTAGCAAGTCCCATACTTTCGCTGAAATAACGCTCACACTGCTCCTGATTGGCGAGAATTCCCCTGAAGCAACGTTCATTAGCAATATGAAGAGCGTTCGTAAGAATCACGGAGCTTAAAAGAATATTAAAAGAAATCACCGGCATCATCACATTGAGCTCGAAGTTGCCGTTGGCCCCCGCCCAG
>CAZSZT010000175.1:0-1769 GCA_964611175.1 uncultured Bacteriovoracaceae bacterium | reverse complement strand
CGTTACCGATGACCTGATAACAAACCATATTCAACATTTCAAGAGTCGAAGGATTTACCTTGCCAGGCATAATCGAAGATCCGGGCTGAATCGCTGGCAGAAAAATCTCATTCAGACCCGTCGTCGGTCCCGAACTTAAAAGGCGAAGATCGTTGGCAATCTTTGTTAAGCTAAGCGACAAATTCCGAAGCGCCGCCGAATAAAAAGCCATATCGGACATATTCTGAGAAAGCTCCACGAGATTTTTTCCCCTTTTCAACGAAAGGCCCGTGAGTTTCGAAAGCTCTGCAGCCATACGCTCGGCGTATTCCGGATGGGAATTCATACCGGTTCCCGCAGCAGTCCCTCCTATATTTAAATATTCCATTTCGGCCTTCGCCATTTCCAAACGTTGAAAATCCTTTTTCAAGGAGTCCGCAAAAGCACCAAACTCCTGTCCAAGGGTAATGGGCACGGCATCCTGAAGGTGTGTACGTGCAGATGTTAATACGCTTTCAAAGTCTTTGGACTTTGCTTCAAAAATCGAAATCGTATCCGTTAAAGACTGCATCAGACTTGGATGAAGAATAAGAATGCTTAATCTCATGGCGGTTGGAAAACTGTCATTGGTCGACTGAGCTTGATTCACGTCGTCATTGGGGTGAAGAAAAGTATAGTCCCCTAGAGGTTTGCCTCGCAGTTGGGATCCCAAATTCGCAATCACTTCGTTCACATTCATATTGAAGGAAGTTCCAGCTCCAGCTTGAAAAACATCGATAACAAACTGATCTAAATATTTGCTTTCTTTTAAAATGAGGTCGCAAGCGTCAACAATGGCATCGGCTTTTTCCTTGTCCATCATCTTTAGGGAGTGATTCACAACAGCCGCCGATCGCTTGATGGCCACATAAGACTTGACGAAAACTTCAGGTTCTCTAATTCCTGATACTCGCCAGTTCTCAATGCCACGCTGAGTTTGCGCTCCATAAAGAGCATCGGCAGGTACCCGGACCTCGCCTAAAGAGTCTTTTTCGGTTCGTTTGGCTTCTGTCGTCATGGTTTAAGCTTAGGAAAAAGACCCTTTAGGGACAATTGATTTCAAGCTCTTCTTTTGGCAGATCTAGGCTATGAACATTGAAATTCATTACCGGGATATGAAAAGTACCGATGGTTTGAAAACTCATATTGAACAACGCGCCAAGAGGCTTGAGCGCTTTGTTAAAGACGATGAATTGATCAAGGTCATCGTGATCGCCAAAGGCCACCTTCACGCGGCGGAAGTCTTTTGGCATGATAAGAAAGAAGGCAAGGACTTCTTTGCTAAAGAGGAAGGGGAAAATGCCTACACCCAAATCGATCAAGCCTTTGAAAAAGTCTTTCACCAGCTTCAAAAGGCACACGAAAAGATGGTCGATCGACACCAAAAAAGGGAGCCAATTAAAAAAATCCTCTCCGACTAAGGGCCTTTTTGAACAGCCCTAAAGAATATTCGAGGCGAGTTCCGCCAACGGGGATCGTTCGCCTCGGGTAAGAAGAATGTGAGCCCCAAGTTCCTGGTCCTTAAATTGTTCGGCCACATAAGTGACGGCATTATTGGAAGCGTCGATATAAGGATTATCGATTTGATAAGGATCCCCTGTAAGAACGACCTTCGTTCCTTCTCCAGCACGCGTAATAATAGTCTTGATTTCATGGGGCGTGAGGTTCTGAGCTTCATCCACGACGAGCCATTGCTTGGGAATACTGCGACCACGAATATAAGTTAAAGCTTCGATCTCCACTTCCCCAAA
>CAZSZT010000174.1:0-4876 GCA_964611175.1 uncultured Bacteriovoracaceae bacterium | reverse complement strand
AAGTTATCGAGTACCAAACTCAGTTTCCATTTGGAATAAATATCCCGAAGATATGTTTCCGAGGGTCCTCGACTTTTTTCATATGAAAGCAGAAAAATTCGATCCGAACGTCTCCCCCCAACATACTGTTAAAGTTGGCTTTCAATACTGGAGTTCAAAAGATGAAAATCGATTTTATATTGTGCGGTATCGCATTCATTTTTCAAATGGTCGAGATGTTTTCAATGGCCACTTTTTAACCCCGGAACCGTCGGACGGAGATACCCTTCAGCAGATCATCTATGAGCAGGAAATACCCGAGCGATACTGGGGCCTCGGCGTTCGACGCGTAGAACTTAAGGTCTTTAACGATCGAGACCAAATTCTTTCATTCGTTTCAAGGGCTTTTAAAGAAGATTCGGGGAGCTAAAGTTGAATCATGGCTTTTTGGAAAAGCTATTTTCCAAAGTTCCGCATATGGTCGTCGTTATTATAAACCTCTGCCTCATTTTTTTTAAAAGGAAACGGTTTCAGTCAAGATTAGTAGCCATTGGATTAGCCTTAACCGCGTGCACTTCGGATGGTGCACAAATTCGACCCTATCGAATGGGTGCGTACCATGAAGCCAGTAAACGGGGAAATACGATCGTTCTTCATTTTCATGATCCCCATGATCTTGTTTCGATTGGCCAGAAAAATGCTCTTCAAGACGTTTTCAAAAAGCCTGAATTTAAAAATATTATTCCGTTTCGAGTAAATTTTCAGGACGAAAAACATCTCAATAAACTTCTCCATATTTCGAGATCGGCAACCGTGATTGTTTTTAAGGGCAAGTCGGAAAGAGGGCGCCTTACCGGAGAGGTCGATCCAGAGAAACTTGCGGCTCTCATTCGGGCGGCCTTATAAAAAAGGGGTGCCCCTTTTTTCCGAATGGGTTAGCGTCCCCCCATGACATCCTTTTTGGAGAGGGCTTCCTATGATCTTAACGATAAGCAACTAGAAGCGGTTGTGCAAACCGAGGGACCGCTGCTCATTTTGGCGGGGGCGGGGTCGGGAAAAACAAGAGTGCTGACGTATCGAATTGCCCATCTCATTTATGACCATGGGGTGGATCTTTCCGCGATTCTGGCGATGACCTTTTCGAATAAGGCCGCTCGCGAAATGCATGATCGTGTCAAAGTTCTTTTGGGAGACTCCTCTCAATTTAGGCTCCCCTGGATTTCAACCTTTCACTCTGTTTCCGCTCGAATCCTTCGAATGTACGGGAGTCGTCTGGGGTATAAACAAGATTACGCCATCTATGATGAATCCGATCAGCTTTCGATGATCAAAACGTGTATTGAAAAACTTTCTTTGGAAGATCGACTGAATGCCGCAGATTCCATTTTACGTCGAATCGGGGATTGGAAAAATCAGGGAAAATTTGCCGAAGATATTCAAGGTTTTTCCATGACGTCCTTTGATGAAGTTTGTTCTCAAGTCTATACGACTTATACGGAAGAAATGAAAAACGCTCAGGCCATGGATTTTGACGACCTGTTACTGAATACTTATCGACTCTTTCGGGATGAAACGGATATTCGAGAGCATTTTCAAAATCAATGGCGATATGTTCTTATCGATGAATTTCAAGATACGAATGAACTTCAATATAAACTGCTCAAGCTTATGGTGCACCCATCTCGAAACTTATGCGTTGTCGGGGATGACGATCAAAGTATTTATGGATGGCGAGGGGCCAAGATCGAAAATATCTTAAAGTTCGACAAAGAATTCTCGGATGCCAAGGTGATTAAACTTGAGCAGAACTATCGTTCGACATCGACGATCTTAAAAGCTGCGGCTCAAGTCATTTCCAAAAACGAAATGCGCCATGAAAAGACTTTATGGACGGAACAAGGTCCTGGCGAACGGATACGCTTGATTTCACTCGTCGATGATCGTATGGAAGCGGGATTTGTAGTTTCAGAAATTAAACAATCCATGCAGAGAGGTATTTCTCCGGAGGAAATCGCCGTTCTCTATCGAGTAAATTCACTTTCTCGCGGATTCGAAGAAGAATGTTTGCGCCAGCGTCTTCCCTATCGAATCATTGGCGGATTTCGTTTTTATGAGAGAAAGGAAATCAAAGATATTCTTTCGTATTTAAAAATTTTAATGAATCCCTCCGATATTATGGCTTTTCGTCGCTCGGTGAACACTCCAGCAAGAGGGATCGGGAAGGCTAGCGTTGAAAAATTGGAGGAGAATGCGGCCCTTCATCGTCAGTCCATTGTGAGTTATCTGATTCAAGAGAATACTCTTCCGCTTACTGGAAAAGCGAAGAATGGCATTCAATCCTATCGAGAACTTTTACAGTGGGGAACTCGCGCCTTAAAAGGTTCCGAATCCTTGGCCGACCTTGTTTTAGAGCTTCTGGAGCGCTCGGCTTATGTGAAGAGCCTTGAGGCTGAAAAATCGGAAGAAAATATCGAGCGGATTGAGAATATCAAAGAGTTCATGTCGGCCGTACAGGAATTTGAGGAAACTTGGGCGCCAAATGAAAATGCCGGTGAAAATTCTTCTTCCGACGAATCCCAAGTTCGAGCCAAACTTCGAGATTTTTTAGAAAGAGTTTCTTTGATGTCGGATCTTGATCAAATGCAAGAGGGCATGGAGCAAGTCACCTTCATGAGTCTTCATGCGGCCAAAGGCTTGGAATTTAAAATATGCTTTATTTGCGGAATGGAAGAGGGACTCTTTCCGTCGGCAAGGTCCTTTGATTCTTACGAAAGAACCGAAGAAGAGCGACGACTCTGTTATGTGGGAATTACGCGAGCCAAAGAAAAACTTTATTTAACTCGCGCGGAACGACGCCGCGCTTTTGGAACGATTAATTTCAATGTACCGAGCCGATTTTTGAAGGATATTTCTTCTGAATTATTGGAAGCGACAATTTCAGAGGAAGAAGATGAATCTCCTCCGTATTATCGTCCCCGCCGAGCATGGGGCTCTGCCGCGAAACCTAAGGAAGAATTTGATTTTGATTTTGATCAAAGACGTGATGACGAAAATTTTACATTTTCCAAAGGCGATCGGGTCGCGCATCCTAGCTTTGGTGAAGGCATCGTTCAAAAGGTCGAACTTTTAGGGGAAGAAGAATGCCTTCAAATCGTCTTTGCCAGAAAAGGCGTCAAAAAAGTCCTGGCGAAGTTCGTGAAGGCTTGCGGATAAGAAGGCTCGACCAAACTGACCCGGATTCCGGTTTGGTCTTGACTAAACTGACTTATGGGTCAGAATGGTCATATGCGTCTTATCGCCCCGTATATCTTAAAGGACTTAAAGCGAAAAATGGTTTTTGTGTCTGGACCTCGTCAAGCGGGAAAGACCACATTAGCTCAGTCGCTTCAGTCGGAGTTCAAGAGATCTCTCTATTTTAATTATGATGACGATCTTTCGCGGCGTCGCATGCTTCAACGAGATTGGTCCGATGAAAATGAGTTCTTCATTTTTGATGAAATCCATAAATACCCTCGATGGAGAAATTGGCTTAAGGGAATTTATGATACGCAAAAAAGTACCCATAAATTTTTGGTAACCGGCTCCGCACGTCTGGATGTTTATAAAAGAGGCGGCGATTCTCTCCTCGGGCGATATCTTTTGTGGCGGCTTCACCCCTTTTCGTTGTCGGAATTACCTAAGGGGATAAGTATTAAGAACGGTTTTCATCGACTGATGAATGTGGGAGGTTTTCCAGAGCCTTTTTTGGACGGAGATGAAACCTTTGCCCGCCGGTGGCGTTCCCAACGATTTAACCGAATCGTAAGAGAAGACGTGCGAGATCTAGAATCCATTACAAAGATCGAAAGTCTATCGCATTTTGTTGATACGCTTCGTCAGCGAGTTGGCACAGAGATTGTTCTTGAGAATATCGCGAACGATCTCGAAGTGGCTCCAAAAACTTTAAAGCAATGGGTTTCGGTTTTGGAAAGGATGTATTTAATTTTCGTCGTTCGACCCTACTCAAAGAAAATTCCACGAGCCATTAAGAAGGCGCCAAAGGTTTATTTTTATGACACGGGTGACGTTATCGGAGATGAGGGGGTGAGATACGAAAATCTCGTGGCTACAGCACTTCTTAAACACCTTCATTTTATTGAAGACTCTTTAGGGTATAGGATGGATCTTTATTATTATCGAGATAAAGAAGGGCGGGAGGTTGATTTTGTTATCACACGGGATGCGGCTGTGTCCGATCTTATTGAAGCGAAATTATCAGACACGCAGATTTCTAGGCCACTTCAATATCTTGCCGAGAAATTAAAGCCGCAACGGGCCCTTCAGCTTGTTTCGACACAGCATCCCACGCAAACATGGAATAAATTGAGACTCGCATCTGCTCTCGAAATTCTTAGCAGGCCGGAACCGGATCTTCTGTCATTTTGAAATTCGGAGGATTTGCCCGAGTACGCTATTATCACTTTGTTCGGGAACTCGAAGTATTTCCTCGGGAGTGAGTGGCTGTGTCGGGAGGGATGCCAATAGAATAAAACTCAGGAAATCGCCGTGTCCAAGGGCTTGGAATCTTAGAAATTCCTCAGTTTCTGACGGATGAAGTTCCCATACATCATGAATCCACTCTTTCATGGAATCGAAAGCTAAAAGATTTTCATTGTAAAATAAAAGCGTGTCTTCTTCGGGAATAAATTTTTCGAGGCGAGCCGATAAAAAAGGTTCATGCGATCCCCGGCTTATGGACTGAGGTCGATATCCCAGAAATCTTTGACAAGTTTCTTAGCGATATCGGGGATATCGAAGCTGGCTGCAGTTGATCCGTTTAATCGCTCCGCATCCGGACCCCAAAAGTCATTTAAGACGATGAGGTTTCTTTCATCAGTATTTTTGGTTTTATTATAAT
>CAZSZT010000173.1:0-4901 GCA_964611175.1 uncultured Bacteriovoracaceae bacterium | reverse complement strand
TCGGTTTTCCTCGCTTCGAGGTTCTTTTCGCGTCAGCCAAATCCGACTGAGCCCGAGATGATGAAGAGCTACGGACAAGGATTGCGGGGCTCTCAATTTTTCCAATCGATCCCAATCTAATTTTTCCATTTAAGTTACCGCCTCGAAAGCTACGGCAATTCCCTGCCCGCCACCAATGCATGCTCCCCCGATCGCGCGTTTCGCTTCGCCTCTTGAAATGAGATGGGCAATATGACAACTAATTCTGGCTCCTGTTGCCCCCAAAGGATGGCCAAGGGAAATTCCACTTCCATGTGGATTGAGTTGCTCGTCGCTAAGGTTAAGAGCCTTTTTAACGGCTAAAATTTGAGCAGCGAAGGCCTCGTTAATTTCGATATAATCGATATCTTTGATCGCCCAGCCCGTCGAAGCTAAAAGACGTTTAACGGCCTCCACGGGTCCAATTCCCATTCGTTTTGGATCGCATCCAACACTTTCAACGCCAGACACCCGTGCCAGGGGTTTTTGAGACGTTCGCTCTTTCCATTTTTTCGTATACGCGGAATCAGCCACGATCAAAGCCGCCGCGGCATCGTTCATTCCCGAAGCATTTCCAGCCGTTGTGACGCCCCCAAAAACGCCTTTTAACTTTGCTAATTTTTCTAAACTTGAATCACGACGAATATGCTCATCTCTCTCAAAACTCATTTGTTTATCAACGAGCACGGGAACGATCTCATTTTTAAAACCTCCCCTGGCTTCGCAAGCAGCCGCTCGTTGGTGGCTTCCGTAGGCCCAACGATCACATTCTTCACGACTAATTTGAAATTCTTTCGCCAGAATCTCGGCCGTTTCGCCCATACTAACACCGGCATGAAGATCCGTTAAGGCTTCCCAAAGGGAATCCACCGAGACCGGAGGCCTCGAAAACTTCCAGCCTTCTCGCGTGTTTCGAAGAAGAAGCGGAGTCATCGACATATTTTCCGAGCCTCCGACGAGACAAGGCCCCTCCAAAACCCATTGATTGGCCTGGCACAGAGCCTCGAATCCGCTCCCACACAACCGATTCACGGTTAAGCTCCCAACACTTTGTCGAAGTCCGGATTTCAACGCGATATGTCGGGCTAAATAAGCGCCGTCCGGTCCACTCGCCGAACAAACATTTCCAAAAATGGAGTGGATGAAATCGTCACCCGAAATTTGCGAACTTTTCAAAGCCGCTTGTGCGGCAATTACGCCCAACTCCACCGAAGATTTGTTCTTTAACGATCCCAAAAAAGTTCCAACGGGAGTTCGGGCAGCGGATAAAATATAAAGATCTAAGTTCATGAAGAAGATTCTCCCTCGGATTCGGATTTCGATTCAACCTCTTCCGCTTTCTCATCGTCAAAAAGAAGAGAAGCTTCAACGGTCATTTTAGAAAATTTTCCATCCTGGGCTTCTTCCACGCTCACTTCCGTCACAAGATTCTGAGCCAAGGCTTGCACGATTCCGGATTGTCTAAGCCCCTCTAAATCAATCTCCTCGGCGGGAGGGGACTCCTGAGTTCCCGTCAGAGATTTTACAGATGAAAATATTCCAGAAATTTCTTCGCGAGTCTTTTCGGTAATTTTCGTTTCCTTTTTAAAACCTACCCCGGAATTTGTTTTTGAGACAAACTCTCCTCCTGCGGCGCGCTGACCTTGAGGACGTTTTGGCCCTTGGCGCAGGCTAAGAAGTCGTTCCTCCTCACTGGACTGTTTTTTGAAAACAATATACCCAACCACTCCCGCAACAACGAGGAGAAGAAAAACGATACTCCCCCAAATCAAAAAATTGAGGCGCCTCAGGGCACCCGCTCGATCGTAATTCTGCTTTATCACCCCCGACTTTCTAAACTTTTCCAACATCTCGAATGGAAGCAAAACTTCGTATCGGGCTAAGGGCTCCCCCAGTTCCTGAAGTTTCTTAAAAATCGCTGCGATGCGCTGCTCCGTCCATGGAGCCTTTGGATTCGCCTTTCCCGCCTCCAAATAATATTGGATAGCCTCAGTCCAATTCTGTTCGTTCTCCGATTCAAGGCCCCGCTGAAAGAGTTGGTCGTAACTTAAAGTCTCGCCGATCACACTCGCCGGAACCAAACCGATCAGCAAAATAGTTTTTAAAAAGCCTCGTTTGAACATCCCCAGTATTTATTCTAGGGATTCTAACGGATGCTGGCGAGGAGGTTTATATCAATCCGATAAACTTGCTTTTCCAGGATTTTGTCATTAATCATTAATCATTCCGTATGAAAATTTTCTTAGACACCGCGAATTTGAACGAAATCAAGGACGCCGCCGTAACCGGCCTTATCGACGGCGTAACGACGAATCCATCCTTAGTGGCCAAGGAAGGCCGACCCTTTAAAGACGTTCTTAAAGAAATTTGCTCCATGGTGCCCGGCCCCATATCGGCGGAGGTGGTATCCACGGATACGGCGGGAATGTTAAAGGAAGCCGAACCCCTTTTAGCGGTGGCGCCGAATGTTGTTATTAAAGTGCCACTTACTCCCGAGGGTCTCAAGGCCTGCCAAAGTCTTTCCAAAAATGGAAAAAAGGTAAACGTGACCCTTTGTTTTTCAACCTCTCAGGCTTTGTTGGCTGCCAAGTCTGGCGCCACCTATATTAGCCCTTTTATTGGCAGACTAGATGATTGCTCAGAAAATGGAATTCAACTGATTCGGGATATTCTTCAAGTTTATAAGAATTATGGTTTTTCAACTCAAGTTCTCGCGGCAAGTATTCGACATCCCATGCACGTCGTCGAAGCGGCTCTCGCCGGAGCTCATGTGGGAACGATGCCTTATTCGGTTTTTCAAATGTTATTCAAGCATCCCCTGACCGACCGAGGACTGGAAAAGTTTTTGGCGGACTGGAAAAAAGTGCAGGGATAGAACCTCCGATTTACATCATCAGAAAAAATTTCATCGGCAACTTGATAGTTTGCTGACCTTCGAAAGGTTGGGTAGCCTTAGCTGTCGGCGCACCATTTGCTATCTCCCCAACAAAGCTGAAAAGCCTTCTTTCAAAAGCCCGAACAGAATTAAACTCAGTTGAGCTTCGGGAGGGCCGCCTCGTCGATAAGAACTAAGGGAGTATCTTTCACAGAACGAATACAGTTTTTCGAAAATATGAACATCGCTCATTCGAACGCCCTCAAGAGGAAGATTCTCGCAAAGAGTCGACATCCATAATCCCGCTGTGACCATTTGTGCAGACTGAATAATGCCATTCTGGGCAACACCACTTACCGCGACAACAAGACCCGAATTTTCCGTGCTGATTTTCGGATGCAGAGCTCTAAAAAAGGAAAATCCGCCCGGTCGGTTGAGAAGTTGTGGAGGAAGACTAATTTTTAAAATGAGATCTTGAGAATGGGTCCGTGCATTTCGACATTGAAGTGTTTTTCCATTTAAAGTAGCTCTCTCCAATTCGCCTTCATAGAAATCGTTCAAATCATAGGTTGTTTCATACCCTGAATTATGTCCCGCCACATTCTTCGTGAACGTCACTTCGTTCGAACGTTGGCGAACACGAACGTTCGCTCCTAAGACTAAGAGCGTGGCAATCAACGGACTATAATAGGAACCCCAGGCGATTTCTCCTCCAACCGTTCTTCGATTTCGCACTTGCGGTGTACTCGTTGCATGCGCCGCATCGAGAAGAGCGGGTGCATAACGAGCAATCAACGGATCGGATTGCAAACTCGATATACGTGTTGTCGCGCCAATCACATAATGCCCCATTTCCTCTCGGCATTCCGAAAGAGACGCTAAATCCCCAACATGCAAAACTCCTTTAAATCGAGAGCCTAACTCGTTCGGAAAATTTTTATAAAATCTTAAGACATGAGTCATTCCCGCGCAGATTTTCAATGCTTTATGATCCTGATCCAAAAGATCAAAGGCATCCTGCAAATATTTGGGACTATGAAATTCCATTGCTTACCGACGAACTCCCATTCGCGCCTGCCCCTCTCCTGTTGGAGGAAGAGCCACGCCTTCGATGGCGTCCAAGATCTTTTGATAACCGGTACACGCGCAAAGATGCCCCTTCAACGCCTCCCGAGCTTCAAGTCGACTGGGATTCGGCTGCTGATCTAAAAGAGCCGTTCCGGACATGATCATCCCAGGAACGCAAAACCCGCATTCAATCGCGGAAACGGTAAGAAAACTTTCCTGAAGAGGAGTGAAACGATCCTTTTCGTTTATCCCCTCAATGGTCGTGACTTCCCTTCCCTCCAACTGTCCCATGAGAATTAAACACGCATTGGAACTCACACCGTCCACCCAAATCGTGCATGCTCCGCACTTCCCTTCTCGACAACCTTCTTTAGTTCCCAATAATTTCAGGTCCATACGTAAATAATCCAAAAGCCTTCGGAAAGGAGAAACTTCAGAGCGAAGAGGGCGACCGTTTAATGACCACTCAATAATCATGGTTTACCTCTTAAACGGAAGCATATGAACGATCTGATGTTTTCGTTTGGGATACATGAACTCCATCGACATTGGAATTTCCTCCAGCGCCACTCCTTTCGCATCTCGAATGGCGTTGACTAAGCTCGCCAAAACAACGGACATCAAAATATCGGCGACACCCCGAGATCCAAACGTTTCAGGAGGCTCCATAGAATAGTCTTTAAGAGGATACTCAAGAGTCATAAGATTAACTTCTTCGGGCCCATCCATCGGCGTAGGAATGGGTTGCCCTGAACTAAGTTCGCTGGAGAATAAAGTTGCCATGGCCCAGGACACGGCGGAGTCCGCCACAATTTCAAGGCCTTTTCGATAAAGCACGGGGCCGGCATCCAAAACGATTTTTACGGACTCCACTTGAACTTCGCCGGTAAGCGGATGAAATGAAACGCGCGATACGGCCCCAGCGGAACACCCATGGGGT
>CAZSZT010000172.1:0-4932 GCA_964611175.1 uncultured Bacteriovoracaceae bacterium | reverse complement strand
AGCGGGGTGACTTCTTGGTCGGATACGGGTTTAGGCGATATAGAGATTGGTGGAAAATATAATTATTATAAAACGCATCCTTTTCGAGCTTCCCTTAAAGCCGGCGTAAGACTTCCGACTGGAAATGAAGACGATCCTAATAATCTTTTCGATGTGGGATTTGGGGATGGTCAATTCGATCTCGGCGTTTACAACTATATCGACATTCATCCCACGGCCGACTCTTATTTTACTTTGGAAGCGGGTTATACATCTCAACTTCCCGGAACGCAGCGTTACCGGGTGCCTGTTAGCGAAGAACTCCCCATTACTCCAATCGAAGCGAAACTCGATCGCAATTTAGGAGATTATTGGGAGACGGGTCTGGAAGCGAATTACACTTTATGGAAGTCGGTTACGACGAGTGCCAAATATCGCTTCAAACAAAAATTTTCTGATTCGTATTCCGAAGGAGGAAATCTTAATCTTGCTCTTCTTGAGCAAAACACAGATCAACTTCTCCACGAGGGAAGTTTCCAGGTGGAATACTCGAATTTAAATGCTGTTCGTGCAGGCCGAGAACGCTTCCCCTACGCTGCCGCCCTCTTTTACCGACAGCCCGTGGCAGGAAAGAATATTCCCGATTCACGCACGACAGGCATTCAGCTCAAAGCCTATTTTTAATGGAGGGGTCAGGGCACTTAAGTGCCAGGCAACAACAATTTATTTCAATAAAATCAAAGGTTTAAGTTTTCCATGACAGTTTGAATTTAGGGTTGAGACTAACCTTAAAAACTTAAGCCTTTGATTTTATTATGTTTGCGCTCCGTTACCTGGCACTTAAGTGCCCTGACCCCTTATCTGCAGGATTTGACTTTTTTGATGAGGGCGCAGTGATTACCGGCGTCGTCTTTGCTGGCGCCGATGGTGATTTCTTTGCAGGTCTTTGTGATGTTTTCAAGACAATCGCTTTCTTTCCATATGACCTTGAAAACGCCTATTCCAGCCGATGAGGTTTTAGCGTCGAGTTGATGACATCCACCAACGACTTCGCCAAGAACTTCGTCCCAATGATAATCGACAATAAGAATCGAAAGAGGGTCGGGCAAATAAAGACGACCTTGCCCCAAAACAAGGGCTTTCGTCTTCATCGACTCCTTTCGGTATCGGCTAAGATAAACGGAATCGTCTGAGCATTGGTTGGCATTGGGTTTAAATTCATTTTTCCAATCTTCCAGAAATAAAGTCGTTACCGAAGCTAAGCAAGGCACGGGATCTGGCCAATAAACACCGGGTTGGTCGTGCTCGAAAACGCTCCTTGCCCAATAACCGCGCCCCCTATCCGAACAACCGGGCTGAAGCGATGGATTGATCCATTCGTTATAATTTTGGTGCTCTATTCCGCAGTCTTCCGGCATATAAGCATCGAAATCCAAAATACCGGTCAGCTTCTGAAAATCATCAAGAACAAGGCAGTCACCCTCTTTGATTTCATCGATTGGACTCACCATGACAAGTATTCCGAAAGCAAAAGCTGAAACCACGCGCCGCCCCCCTTTAGATTAGGATACGGAGTAAACGAAATTGGTGGTAAGTGTCAGACGTATTCCTCGATCATTTTGCCTAGCGCTTTGCATGAAATCTTCCTTCTAAAAATGTTTCAAACCAAGGAGAAAAGATCGGGCATAATAATCTTTATGACCAAAAAGACAGATGCTAATTATGGCAAAGGCCAAGTGGCCATTGATGAAACCCAGGACACCCTGGATCCGATGCTTGCTCAAATTCGCCTGGGAGTGAAAGAAGCCGTATCCAAAGAAAATTACGAGATCCCTCTTCTTCCTCATATTGCCGCACAAGTTTTGAAAATGGCGAATGATCCAAAAGCCGGAATTCCAGAAATCGAAACTCTCGTAAAACAAGATCAGGTCATTGCTGCAAAAATTGTCAAAACGGCAAATTCACCCTTTTACCGAGGCGTGGCAACGATTGTTTCCCTCCGGGATGCCATGAGCCGAATTGGCTTACGCTCTCTCAAAGACATCGTCTTCGGCCTCGGTCTTCAATCAAAAGTTTTCAAAGTAAAAGGTTACGAAGAAACTTTGAATACGATTTGGAATCACTCCGTCGCCTGCGCGGCGATCTGCCAACATCTTGCTAAAAAACTTAATCTCGATGCAGAACACGCATTTTTAAGCGGACTCGTGCATGATATTGGAAAGCCTGTTCTCATTCAGGTGGTTTCTCAATTCGAAGAAATGGAAAAAAAGAAAATCATCGATAAGGCGAAAAAGGAATTTCGAATGATCGATCCCAAAACCGTTCAGGTTCCTGGCATTGTCGATATTCTTCTTCCAATCGTTTTTAACGAATACCATGCCACGGTAGGCGCTTTAGTGGCGGCTCGATGGAAACTTCCGAATTCCATTATTGAAGTCATTCAACATCACCACGATTACACCAAAGCAAAAGAAGCTAAGACGATGTCGACGATTGTTTATACCGCAAATCTTCTTTGCCATCATTTTGGATATGGCCATGAGGAAGCCCCGAAGATGTTGCATCACGAAAAAGCCTTTACGGAACTTAAAATGAATCCGGACCAAATCAAGGCGCTGGAGAATGACGTTCCACCTACCGTGAATTCTTTGATGGGCGTTTTATAAAAAGATCTCAATTTCTTTTGATCTCCAAGACCTTCGGTCCTATACCCTAGGAATGCGTTTTCAGATCGTTTTTCTTATTGGATTCGTAAGCGGCAATGCCTTGAAGGCGGAGATTTCACAAAGTCTTGTTCCGTCCGCACCGACGAGTTTTACGAGTAGAATCCCTGAAACGACAGACCTCGATTCCGACGATAGATTCCGCGCACGGCCCGGCCTTCACTTTCGAGAAAATGGCGGTGATGCCAAATTAGAAAAAATAAGTGTCCGAGGTTCTAAGCCGTCAGATATTGCGGTAAGTTTAGAAGGCATACGTTTGAACTCCCCAAGCAACGGTGAATTTGATTTGGGACTTCTTTCTCCCCATGATTTTGGAATCGCTCAATTGATACGAGGAGGTTATGCCCCCTATTCATCCAATCCCAGCGCGGAACTTCGCCTGAAATTACCCGAAGAACCGAGATCGCTGGCCCAGATTTCGGGAGGTTCTTATGGAGCGATGGGACTTTATCTTGAAAGCCCTGTTTCGACGCTGAGTTTCCATCGATCGAAAAACGATTTTTCTTATAACGATGGTGGAACTTTAAAATCGAGAACTCACAACGAAAGCCGCCGGATGACGGCTCGCGCTTGGCATCGAAAGAAAAATTGGCAAATTTGGACGCAAGTTCTTTATTCAGATCTTGATCTTCCGGGCCCCGCATCGAGTCCCACGCCTCAAGCCACCTCGGAAACCTTTGTTCCAACTCTCGCTTATCAAGGAAGATCTAAAGATTTTGAATGGGCAGTTTGGGGAACCTACCAGGAACAGTCCTATAAAGACCCGTCATTTTCTTATTCTTCCACGAATCGATCTTTCTCGACAGGAACTCAAGGAACGCATCGCTATGCTTTCAACGATATTTTGGCCTCTGAAAATATTTTAGAATGGGCTCAAGACAAACTTAGCTCCAACACCTTTCATTCACCGTACCGGCATACGCTCAGTCATTCCGTCAGTTTGTTTTGGAATCCATGGAAATCCAGCCTCATTCATCCACGACTTCGAACGGAATTCGTTTCGGATCTCGAAGAAGAACTCGTTTCCATTCACCCCGGGCTTGGAGGACGCCATCATCTTTTGAAGGATACGGACTTACTTTGGAATCTTGCCTGGATTTCACGAACGCCGAATTTTCAAGAAATGTATGCGGAAGCTCCTGGGGCCCTCCCCAATCCTGATCTGAAACGCCAAGATTCCTATCAAGGAGATATCGGATACGAAAGTCGGATTTCTGACCTCCGTTTCCAAATTCAGCAGGCACTTTTTGCAAATCGAACGGAGAATATTCTCAGCTCCACTTTTGAAAATAATCTGTACCAAGTAAAAAATAGAGGAACCTCTTATGCTTGGGGTCTTGAGAATCAAATTTTGTGGTCTCCCATTCGCATGATGGAGTGGGAAGCCTCCTATACTCTTCAGCGCGTTACTCTTAACGATGCTCAGCAACCCTACCAACCCACTCATTCGTTTCGCCTGGAGCCCAGGGTTTATTTAGGCCCCATGGTCGTTCTCTCCCTTCCGGTGTACGCTCGATCGTCCGTTGCCACGGAAGTCGCTAATGAAAAAATCAGGGACCAATGGGATTTGGGTTTTTTAATGAAAACTCTAGTCGATCGTTATTCATTTCAACTCCGAATCTATAATCTGCTCGGTTGGGATCGAAAGGAAACTCGAGACTATCCGCTTTCAAACGAAAGTTTTGTAAGAGCCTCGGCCTCCATTCGGTTCTAAAACGATTGTCAGACGGGCGGCTCATTTCTCTTGACGCTCGAACAGCCGGAAGAGTGATATGGCTTCTCGTTGCGAATTTTTTTTGCAATCTTCGTCAAGACGAAATTAGCCCTACCACACAATTAATTGTGGCGTAATGCGTAACCGACCACAATATCTTGTGCTTCGTGATTGACTGGAATATCAACAGGCGCGAGACTTGAATTCGGGAGGGGGAGAAAAATGGAAAGCATTGGAAAGAATAATACGATGATGAAAGCCCAAGATGTTTCGGTGAGACTTCAAAATCAAAAACAATCAAGATCCTCGAAAAACGCAGGTTTAAAGTTTTCTCGTTATTTTTCAAAAGAAGGTGAACATCCGTTTGAAAGCATTCAATGGACGACTCGAAAATCGGTAATCACCAATACGGACGGTTCCGTTGTCAGTGGAATGGAATCCGTGGAAGTCCCGGCGGACTGGTCTCAGTTGGCGACCGATATTGCCGTATCTAAATTTTTTAGAAAAGCGGGTGTC
>CAZSZT010000171.1:0-4940 GCA_964611175.1 uncultured Bacteriovoracaceae bacterium | reverse complement strand
GAGCTCTCGTAAGAAAACTTTAAGATCGCGGTTCTCATCCTTTTGCTTCATCCGATAGTGAAAATGAGAAAGCAGATCCCGCCCATGAGTGTAAGCTCCCCCGTGAGTGGTCCGTTTGTAGGGAGAAATTCTTGCCATATTAAGATTGTAACCTGGAGGATTAGAATAACTGCGATACCCCCCATCTCTCCAGCTCGCGATGGCTTCATCGATCCATCCGGAATCACCATTGGCTGGCATTACCCCGCGCGCAAAATACGAATGCGTCAATTCATGCGCCAACGCCGAAATGGTTGTAATCGTCGCGCCGTGATATTCCATTCCACCACCAAAGTAGGGGTTGGCATAAATCGTAACGGCTGGATGCAAGAAAGCTCCGTAATCGCCTTCTAACTCCTTGATTGTTTTCACCGCCGTTTTCACAAAGGCCTCGGGATTTCCTATTTTATCCACCGTATAAGCTGTAATCGGAATCGTTCGACCGTCAATCGACTCAAACATAACCGTATTCGCGGAAAATCGATCTTCCGCACTTAAATGCATAAAAGGAGCTGAACAATTGTAGGTCTCTGGATAGTGAATACTCCATTCATTCTCTCCACGAATCTCCACACTTCCATTTGTAAAAATTCGATGTTTCTTCGCGGCACCGAGAATTCGAATATTAAACGTCATCCCGTATTGGTCATACTCGAAACTTGTTGGAGCATAGAGTTCCAAAAACTCTCGATCATCCAAATCACTAAACCAAAAGGCGGAGCTCACATAGTCCGAAGAAAATGTTGTCGAAGCTTTCATTCGATGCTCGATTTGAAGACGATGAAGACCCGGATTGACGCCTTTCATAATGACTCGGAATTTCGTGCCCGCACTCCCCGGGGCTCCCACGAGTTCTTGTTTCACCGCTTCGCCATCTAAAAGAACTTGCGAAGGCTCGGGAACCAAATCAAAAACGGGAAACCCAGCCAACGTATTTTCAAATTCGATTTCAGAAACAACATTCACTTCCTTTTGAGAAAAATCGTAAGTGATTGCATAATCCGCCATCTTGAAATCCACAAAGACGGCCTGATAAACACCTGCTGGCGAGACGGGAAACGACGGTGGCATCCACGCATAGGACGAAAATGAAAAACTAATGAACGTAACAAACCCTGATACAAATCGACAGAACATGACCCCCTCCCTCACTGACCTTTAGAATAAGGGGACTTGAAACAAGAAAACAAGAAGAGAAAGGATCTCCCCTCAGGCTTCGGGCCACTTTTTTTCATCCCAAGCGAAGATGAGCTTCTTTAGATCTTGAAGAAGAACCCAACGAGCAATGCCGTCATTTTCTCGTATTTGGTGAATTTTCGTCTCGGGGATTTCAAAGATTCGACCGGAATCAAGAGACTTAAGGACGACTCCGCCGTAATCCGTTTTGTAAAGTGCCTGATAAGACTTTTCCAACTCTATTTCTTTAAGAACGCGAGTCGTATTGGAAACAAAAAAAGGATTGGCAATTCCCTCTTCCATTCCTTTATTGTGTCTAAATTCTTCGATCGATGCGGCGTCCCACGCCCCAAAAGCAGTCATCTTAATGGATAGAAGCATTGTAAAATCCAAAAAATACCGCATCAAATGCAGAGTTATGAAAATTCGATAAAATAAGAGAGTGATTTCCTATACCTATCTTTACGGACTCTTTGCACTGACCTCGATTCTCTTGTTCAACGCCCTTATTTTGCTTTCCCGTTATGTGCGGCAGACGAAAGCGCCCCCGCAAGACCCTGAATTTGAAGCTCTTATTCAACAAAACCAAGGCCTTCAGTCACAGCTCGAAGATCGTAATCAAGAAATCGTCGAACTTAATTCTCGAATTAAGAGCCTCGAAGAATCCAATCAAAAATCAGAAGAAGATATCAAAGCAAAGGCGGCCGAGATCGAAACCCTTAAACAGCAAATCCCCACGGCTCCGGAAGCCAGTGCAGCACCTCCGGCGGCCTCTTAAACGGCACGTCGCTCCGTTGACCCCTCCCCAGCTCTCATGTAGTTTAAATGCTGATGTTACTTACTCGTCTTTTTCAACTTCTGATAATTGCGGTAAGTCGAGTTTTTCGGCGGACTTTCTCTCGGAAATGCGCCAAAAAAGAATTTATTGGAATTAACGAACAACCCCTCGATCTCATCACCCCTACTTTAAAAATAAAAATTAAGGCTACTCATGAGCATCTTGGGCAAATAATGAGGTTTTATCTGTGTCGAGCGATATTCTTATCAATGCTACACCTCAGGAAACACGTATTGCACTCCTTGAGAACAAACGTGTTACTGAATTTTTCTTTGAACGTAATGCCGACAAAGGCATCGTAGGAAATATTTACAAAGGAAAGGTCGTTCGAGTCCTTCCCGGAATGCAAGCGGCTTTCGTGGATATTGGCCACGAACGTGCGGCTTTTCTTTATGCCGGTGACTTTTATAAATCCAAACATAATGCCGATGATCTCGATTTAGACGAAGAAGAAGGCGTCGAAGCTCGAGAGAGTCGGCGTCGCCGAAGAGGTGGCTATGAAGAAGTTCCCCCCATTGCGGAACTCGTCCGTGAGGGCCAAGAAATTCTTGTTCAAGTGGCGAAAGGTCCCATCGGGACCAAGGGTGCTCGGCTGACCTGTCACCTTTCTCTTCCCGGTCGTTTTCTTGTTTTCATGCCCACGTTAAAACATAATGGCGTCTCTCGAAAAATTGAAAGTTACGAACAACGTCGCCGTCTTAAGAAAATTATCGACCACTACCGTACCAAGGAAGGAGGCTTCATTGTTCGAACGGCGGCTTGGAGTTCCAATTCAGAGCGCCAAATTAAAAACGACGTCGATTATCTTTTAAACCTTTGGCAAAAAATTGGCCGAAAATTCCAATCCAGTCGTGCTCCGCATCTTCTACACTACGATTTGGATTTGACGACTCGAGTGATCCGCGACCTTTTGGATGATGATATTGAACGCCTTATTGTGGATTCCCCCACCGAACACCGTCGCGTTTTAAGATTCATTCGCAATTTCAATCCGGGTCTGCGAAGTAAAGTGGAGCTTTACCAAGATCCGACTCCTTTATTTGACCGATTCCATGTGGAACAAGAAATTAACAAGGCTCTTTCAAAACGTGTCTGGTTAAAGAGTGGCGGTTATTTAATTATTGAAACAACCGAAGCTCTGACCTCCATCGACGTCAATACGGGACGTTTTGTCGGAAAGAAAACCCTCGAAGAAACCATTCTTAAGACGAATCTTGAAGCGGCCGAGGAAATCGTCAAACAACTTCGGCTTCGAAATATTGGGGGGATTATCATTATTGATTTCATCGATATGGAACGAGATTCCTCGAAGGAACAGGTCTATCGATTCCTGGACGAACAGCTAAAAGAAGATAAATCCAAAACCACGATCTTAAAAATTTCTAATTTGGGCCTAGTCGAGATGACTCGAAAACGAACTCGGGAATCCGTGGCACGGTATATGACAGAGCAATGCTCGGTATGTGAAGGAAAAGGTCTCGTCAAATCTCGAATTGTTTTGGCGCACCAAGTTTTACGAGATCTTCGAAGGGAACTTCCCAATTTGGAATCGGATCATATTTATGTCACCGTTCATCCGGATGTGTATGAAGTCTTGATGGCGGAAGAAGAAAATGAAATTGTGGCCATGGAAAAACATTTTCAAAAAGGAATTAAACTCTCTTCGGACCCGACCTTTCATGTCGAACAAGTGGCGGTGACGGGGAAAGACAAACCGAAAGGTGCCGGCCTTCCTCCTCTTCCGGCAATTAAGCGAGCTGCTGTCCATACAGCCCCCGACACCGATGAGGAGGATGATTTAGAAGCTTACGAAGCCGATGTGGCCGCCATCGAGGAAGAACGTCGGCAACGAGAAGTACCGCGAGAAGAGATTCCCGAAATAGAAGCTCCTGTCATTCGGTCAAAGGAAGAGGTGGAAGTTCAAAGCCAAGGAGATTCCGAGGAAGACGACGAGACGTCAGCCGACGCAACGGATGAAAAACGTGAAGATGACGAGCCAAAGACTCAGTTGGTTTAGAGTTTAAGGACAGCTCGTATTAAAATCGGCATTGATGGCTAAATTCTGAGCACTCGCAGCGGCTCCGCATGTGCGTCCAATGCGGAGATCTAAAGCCACGGCTGAATCGGCAATCATTTGATCGGCTCCGGTTTTAGTCGGAAAAGGACCATAACACGAGTACGCCACGACATTCGGACAGGTCGTTCCGCTTCCCCCCTGACAAGCAGCTCCGTCATTTCTTAACAACTCGACGCAAACTTCTAGATTCACCTTTCCCAAAGGAACCCCCGCGATAAAAACCTGATCATTCGAAATAATATTTCCGACATCTAGGGCTTGCTGCCATTCAAAACGACTTCCGGACCCAGGCGGACGAGCTTTAAAGGGCTCAACCACGACACCATCACTATCGCTTAAACCATCGTATCGATAAAAGATTCTGTACGTAAGCCCCCCATTCGCTAGCAGCGTTTGAACATCCGACGAATTGGCTCTCAAAGTAAAAGTGACATCGACGACATCGTCACCGCAGGAGCAAAAACCAAAAATGAAACCAAGCACATAAAAAATTCGCAGCCTCTTCACCATATCTTCTCTCTGATCTTAGGCAAGCTCACGGAATTGTAAAACAATTTGTAAATCCGCCTTGAGGAACTCCACCACTCACTAAACCCAAACTAAACAAAGCTGTATCTTCATACGATCGACTTCCCGTTGCCGAATCGTAGCGTACAATTTTCTGATTCTGGATCTCGGAAGCAAAGATTTGGAAACATCGGTTGGAAGCACCGCTCGTCAAAACATTGTAAAAAAACAAAACAAAAACAAAACCATTATGAAGCTCCGGCAAAGTCACCGCGCCCGTACTGAGTGGATCCGTAAACTCCC
>CAZSZT010000170.1:0-4956 GCA_964611175.1 uncultured Bacteriovoracaceae bacterium | reverse complement strand
AAGATACTGACGGAAATTATTTACTGAATGACGAGGGGAAAAAAAGGATAGAAGCAATTAACTCGGTTGTTCCTGAAGATCTTCGATCAAAATATTCTGATGCATTATCTAATCGAGATGACGAAACAAGTAAAAAATTTATTGATGCTTTTGAGCGGAATTTATTTGTGGAAGATAAATCTGGTGCGCCAGCTGGTCTTAGATTTTTAATTAAGAATTTTGGTAATGATGTTAATGCGGCCATTGAAGCAGCTGACAGATGGGGTTATGAAGCCAGACCATCCGTCTTTGGGATGAGGTCGGGCGAGAAAGCCCTAGGCGAAGGCATTGAATTAGACTTGCGTCCAAAAGGAATATTTGCGAACGAAAATGAAGGTTGGAAGCGACTAGATCCTAGAAAAATTGAATTTCAAGATGTATCGGATTTATTTGCGGATGCCATTCAAACGGGCGCGGATATTTTGGCTGTTCCCGCTCGCATAACAGGACTTCCTGGTGCGGCCCTAGCCGGAAGTGTTGCCGCTGGTACTGAAGCGGTCAGACAGGGTTTAGGTGTTTTAACAGGTGTTTCTAAAGAAGTTAAACCGGAAGAAATTGGATTAGTTGGGGCTACAGCTACAGCCATTCCGGCGGCGGGCCCATTATTAAGAGGTTCTGGCCGGTTAGCCAAAACTGCTGTTAAGGAAACTTTTCGAGGGGTAAGAAATTTATCTAGAGAGTCTTTGGATTTCTTAGCCGACAATCCAGGTGTTATTAGAGCCGTTGAATCTTTCGCCGATAACCCTATAGAGGCGAGGCAAGAGCTGGCTAGAAAAACAGCCCTTGCACTTAATCAGGCGCGAGACAATTACGTTACTGGTATAAACAATCAAATTGATAATATTATAGGTCAATCAGATATTTCCAACAAAACGGTAGATGCGCGACCCATTTTAGATAAAATTGATGAACAAATCAAAATATTGAGCAGGAAGACAACTCCGTCCAGTCGATCAAAAGCTAATGAGTTCCAACAAGTTAAAGCGAATCTTCTATCTAATATGGACGACGACAAAAGAATTTTTGCCAGCGAAATCAATGAATTAAGAAAAGAATGGAATGATGCTGCTAAACAAGCTTTTAATAAAGAAGCAGGCCAAAGACTTCCTGGTGCGGATCAATACGAAGCCATTTCAAATGCTGCTAGAGATTCTTTAGATATCGTTGATCCTAAGATACGAAAAATTAATAAAGATCTTAAAAATTTATTTAAAATAGAAGATGATTTAAAAAGATTTAAGTTTAGAAAAGAAGATATCCCCGCATCATCGATTGAAACTCTTTTAGAGAGAAATCTTAACGCCGATGAATCGCGAGCAATTCAAGAATTTACAAAAATAGTTGGGCTTTCAAGCGATACGATTGATAATCCTGAATTTGCCAAGAAAGCTGCCAAAACAATTCGAGAAATTCACCCAAGAAGCGGGATAGCGTCCGTGGCGACGGGGTTTAGTTTATTACCGCTAGCTTTAGGTGCAACTTACGGATTAACCACTGGTGACACGGGTACGGCTGGGATTGCTGCGATAGGCGGTGCCGCGTTGGCAGCACCATTTGCCACGAAAACATTAGTTAGGACGGGTACCGGGATTACAAGAGCAGGTGAGGGCTTAACAAGACTTATCCAAAGAGGTTTAGAGATAAAGCCAGAAATTCAAAGGCCAATTAGACGGGGACTGTCTGGAATTATTTCTCGAGAAGTTGGTAGAGAACAATAAAGGGGACGTAAATAATGGCATTTCCATCAGTACCAAATACATTTTCATCTGGATCGGTAATCAGTTCCAGTCAGGTTAATACGAACTTTTCCTCCCTTGTTTCAGGATTCAGTGACGGAACTAAAGATTTTTCAATGAATAATGGGACACTAGCAGGAACGCTCACAGTCCCAACGATTTCTTGTACAACAACTCTGAAAATCGCCGATGGTTCGGTCTCAGTCCCTTCCCTAGCTCTTAGCAGTGACGCGGATGGAAGTGGGACGGGTCTTTATAGAAAAGCAGCTAACTCTCTGGGATTTGTTGCGAATGGTGCCGAAGTTGGATCTTTTAGTGCAAGCGGGGGTTGGACGATTGGAGTAAACACCGCAGCACAAATTATTATTGGAACGTCTCTTTCGATTCAATTGACCCAAACTTCGAATGCTGATTGTGACATTCGAAATGTTAGTGCGAATGCCGGGGCGGGCCTAACTGTAAACGCTTTTGTTCCAGCTACTTCAACAACCGGAGATGTTAGGTACAGAGCGTCTATTGATAGTGGAATATCCTGGACATGGGGGCTTGATAATTCTGATTCAGATGCTTTTGTTCTCTCCAGAAATGCATCTTTAGGAACCAATAATGTTTGTCGAGTAGACCCCACGGTTCAAAGCTTTCAAATCAAAGGAACGAATACGAATGATGATGCAACCGCTGGATGGGTTGGCGAGGAAATAAGAAGTGCATCTGCTGCGACTGTTGTTATTTCCACTACAAACACATGGCAAGATATAACAAGCATTTCATTAACAGCAGGCGATTGGGATGTTACCGGACTTCTTCGATTTACAGATCCCGGAGCTACCATAACCGCCCAAGCTCAAGGCGTTATCAGTTTAAATTCTGGAAACACTACCACGGACCATGTTTTAGGAGACAATCAATTAACTCAGCGCATTCCAACGTCAACGGAAGGGTCTTCAATAACAATTAGTGAGTACCGAATTAGTCTTAGCTCAACGACAACGGTTTATTTAAAAGCGTTGATTTCGTTTTCTGCTGGAAATCCTCAAATTGACGGTCACCGACTTTCGGCTAGGCGAAGACGCTAGGATCAAGAAGTTTTAAAACAGGCCCAATGACACCAGGTCCATAAGCTTTTTCAATAAGCTCTTTAATGGTATTGATTTCTTCGACGGAAATATCGACCTCATTTTTGCCAAAGATCTTTTCAGCTATTTTCCAACGTTTAAGTTTAATATTTCCATCTAAATTTTGTTCAGAAGCATAAGTAGCTAAAAGAGCGGTGCAGCAAACATCCGAAAGTTTCAAATCTTTGCCCGCGTCATTGAGTTGTTTTCCATCCAATCCAATTAAAGCTGTTGAAAAATCAATAATCATATTATTTTTGTATTCTAAGTTATGGGATAATATCAATTATAAAGGGGGATTCCATGGAAATTAAAGAAACAAAAGAGGTGCTTGTTGCGTTAAATGAGGTCACTCTGGTGATAGCGGAAGCACTCAAAGATGGATTTGATGCGACAGAAGATCTTGTGGCGATTTTAAATAAACTTGTTTTGGATGAAGCATTTAAAACTAAAATTGAGGATGCTTTTGAGAATATTTCTGCGATTGGAGATGAACTCAAAGATATCGACTTAAATGAGGGCATCGAATTAGCTCTTGTTCAAATAGGGTATTTACCCAGGTTATTGGATGCTTTTAGCAAAAAATGATTGCTTTTTTTCAGGCAATAGCTGGTTTTTTCTCTTCGTTTAATGCGATGGTATCTTTGATCAAGGGTATATGGGAAATGGTCAAAGAGTGGAATAAGCGACAAGAGGAAAAGCGTTTTCTTGAGCGCGTGAGACGGGCCACGGACGATTCTGTTAAATCCAAAAACACCTCACAGATCGAAGGAATATTTCGTGGTGAATAAAGCGCTCATTCTTGGGCTTCTATTGGTTGGGTCTACAGAAAAGGGCTGTGAAAAACAGATCCCGAAATGGAAGGGCAAACTCTACGCGGGCAATTCCATTAGTGGCTCAATCGATAGAGCCCAAGAAAATGAAAAAATTTCCTGTATGGATTCTCAATTTGATCAATATATCTGTATCTCCAAAACAGATTATGATTGTTTTGTAGAAACCTACGTTGTTAATTGTAAGGAATGGACCAAACAATCTGAATGTGGTCTCAAATAAAAATAAGCGATTACATGTTCGGTTTCTTTATGGTGGTAGCTTTCGTTATGGGTTGTTTAGTGGGATTTGGAACTAAAAAGGATTCGGACGTTAAAGATATTAGACAATTAAAAGAATATATAAGACGTCTTGAGCTAAGTTGTTCTCAAACAATTCATAAATGAAAAAAACTATTTTAGATCCTGAATTATTAAGTTTGACTCGTCAGCAACGATGTCGAGCATGTGGAAAATCTCCACCGAATGATCCAGCTCATATTCGGTCGAGGGGGTCTGGTGGTGGAGATCGATTAGAAGATGGTACTCCTAATGTCATAGCTCTCTGTCGAACTTGCCATCAGATTCAACATGCTCATGGTTGGGAATATATGGTTGAAAAATTTCAATTACCCATAGATTTAGATGGAATCTATCCGAAATTAAATTAAACCCTGCCTTGCCTCGCCAAGCCTCGCCCGGCCACGCCATGGCGCGCCGTGCCAAGCCCCCTAAACCTTCTTCCAACTCGTAATCATAAAGCGCCCAAAGCTTCCCTTTTTTTCTGGCCTAAAATCAAGGATGCCAATTCGACTTCCCGTATCTTCCACAATCGTTCGCACTTGAGATTCCGTTAAAAGCTCTAATGCGCTTTTCATTGTTGTTCCTTTTTCTCAACCTTAGCCCGATATTTTTCAACCAGCCGCCTATGACCCTCCATCGCTTCGCCATAGGTTTCATAACGATCCATGCCCACACTCTTATCCTGCTTAAACACCATAGATTCAAATAAGACTGGCTTTCCAGAAACAAAGGAATGATCAAACCCCAAGAAGACTGTGGAAATCCAATAAGGACCAACATGCTCTTGTTTTAAAATTCGGTCTAAACTGGCGAAGTGGCGGGCAGCCTCCAACACGTCTTTTGTTTCGACAACTTCTTTATCTTTAAGGATGTAGTATCTCATTTTAAATCCTTATCTAATCCACAACCGGCGCAATCAGCGCAACATCTTTTGAATCAATAAGTTTGGAA
>CAZSZT010000169.1:0-4975 GCA_964611175.1 uncultured Bacteriovoracaceae bacterium | reverse complement strand
AAAACACGTTACGATTACGAGTACAAACTTTCTCCGACGATCTCCTTGGAAAACATAATCCCCGTAAGCTTTTGAACGAGCTCTTCAGGCGAAAAAGGTTTTCTTAAATAAACAGCATCTTTCCTAAGAACTTGGAGGCTTTCGTCTTGAGTAAGATCTTTGGAGGTCAATAAAACAATTTTGATATCTGAATTCGTATCTCGAACCTTTGAAATAAGTTCAAGACCGTTTAAAGACTTCATCAGATAATCGGTTACGAGAAGGTCAAAATGTTCTGTTTCAAGTCTTATGAGACCTTTTTGAGGATCGGATTCTCCTTCGACATCAAATCCGTGAAATTCCAAAACAATTTGAAGTAAATGAAGAACATCCTTATCACCATCGATCACTAAAAGTTTGTGTCGCTTGTTCACCATTTTTTCCAAACAAAAGTTTTAAACTCAAAGTATGCGCTGCATTAAGACCGAGTTTAGAGGCCCCACTACTATAGTAACTGTAAACAAATAGGAGACCAAGGGAGGCCCCGAGCGCCTTCTCCACTTGACACTCTGCTGAAAGTGCTAACGCGTCCGATCCTGATTGATGCGCATCATAACCGAGCGCCGGACGAGCACTGAGTTTCCAGTCCGAGACTTTACCGGGCCACCATCTTGCTTCGATGGACGCACCAAAAATACTCACCCTTCGACCAAAAAAATTCCTCAAAGTGGAATCGTCGGTTCGAAACTCAGAAAGATAAACCGAAGGCCCAAGCCAAAAATAACGCTGGCCTAAGGACATCATCGAACGATGAGAAAATTGAAAGCCATGCCCCTGGTGAAAAAGTCGCTTTCGATGTCCAAGCTTTCCGATAACCTCCGAGTAGGTCTCCAAAAACGACCCGAAGGACTTTTCGACGTAGAGGGCTAAACGTGTCTCCGAAATAGAATGGTCAACAAAAGTGTCACTGTATACAACCGGTTCGGCGAGATCAAAAGTGAAGTTCATATAATCCAAAAATCGGAGATCTGAATAGGAAAGCTCTACTCTTCCCTGCGTGTTAAAATAATCGCCCGTTAGGCCGCCTAATTTAAGCTTGAGAGCGAAAGGGCTCCAGTCTTTCTCGACGCCCCCCATCAAACGAAAAGGATGATTTTCCGTACGAACCCATAAGAATTCGCCAACGAAACGCATCGAGGGATTCGGCCATTGATGTTTTCCAGTCATTTCGGATACGGAAAGATACGAGGGATCCGATAAGATACCCTTCTCTTCCCACGAGGCCACCCAGGCTCTCGACTCCATCGGATCGAGCGGGGAAAAGTGAAGATCATCCTGGGAAAGAGGGTTGTCGAGAGTCGTCCGATAAATATGAATACTTTCACGTCGGAGGCGAAGATCGTTCTCCACCTGATCCAAGAGATTTCGGTAATCGTTCGTCATTCGCTTTCGCTCTTGAGGTGTAAGACGATTAACACTTTCCTGGCTTAAAGAAATCATTCCCAGATAATAAGAATGGATGACGAATAAAGCCTTGGCGTTCGGAGAAAGAGTGTTGAAGTTTAGCGACTTTAGAATTTCAAAGGATTTTAAGGTTTGATCCGTCCAGGCGTAATGAAAGGCTAATTTTTCAAGTAAATCATTTCGCTCTGTGGGACTTAGTTTAATTTTTCTCTCGTCATCTTCTTTCAAAGTTTTTTCAATTAAATCGATGACTTTATGATCAGCGCCTTCCGATTCATAGGATTCTAGGAGTTCAAAAATAATTTCCTTTCTCTCCGGAGAAGAAAGCGCCGCCACGGAAAGAAATCCAAAACAAAGAACTGGGATCTGAAGAAATGCCATTTACCTTAAATTCTGAACGTTCGGATGCCCGTCGGAAAGAAGTGATTCCAAAATGAGGGTGGATTTCTCGACTTCTCCCATCCAACGATAACGTTTAGCGATATCCATCCATTGAAGTTTCGTGGGTTGTCTTCGAGCGGCGAGTTTTAATAAGAAATTTTTAGCCTCGGCTTCTTTCTTGAGCTCCGTCATGATATCCACCAAACCCATTAAATCCTCCCACAACAATAATCCGGCTCTATCCATCGCGTGATAAACCTCAAGACCCTGCTCGATTTTCCCTTCGTTTAAATAAATCCATCGAAGGCTTTCTAAAGTTTCTTTTTCGCCCGCAAGTTCAGACGCGGAAAATCGTCGAAGATAGGTGGCGTCCTTCCAAGCATTTTCGGCTTCCTGATCCGTGGCACGAAGGCTTTTCGCAGCAAAATACGTGGCCCTGACGGGGTTTCCAAACTGGGCGTAGGCTGGAAATAAAATTCGATAAAGATCATAAGGGGTTAATCCTTTTGCGCGATTCGCCCCAAAGAGAAGTCGTTCCAGTTTTTCGGAAGCCTGGTTTTGCATAAAGAAAGGAGTCGCCGTTTTGACTTCGTCCCAACCATAGGGATATTCCGACAAAATTTCTGTGTAGAGGCGAAGAGAATCTTGATAAGACTCCACCCATTGATAATCGTTAATTAAATTTTTTAAATCCTGCAGGTCAAAATCCTCTTTTAATCGAAGATAGCGTTCATTCGCTCTTACCGCCTCAAGATCCCGACCTTTAAAGGTTAAGAGTTCGGAATAGAGTTTCCAGTAATCGGGGTTCCGGGGTCGCAGATGGACGAGTCGATCGTAGAGTTTAAGAACCTCGTCGATTTTTCCTTGATAACGTAGGGTTTCGGCCAAAAGACGAATCACCCGTGGATCGTTCGAATGAGTTTCGGCGACTTGCTTTAAGATTTCTTCCGCCTCTTCTGACTGAAAACTGCTCGTCTTCAGTTTACCGATTTCAAGATCGTCCGGAATCGAATAGAGAGTCAGCAAAAGAATGGCACAACCGAACAAAATTAGTCCTGTATTGGAAACTAATTTCCTTTCTGACTCCTTCATTTTTGAACCACCACTTGAATTTTCTCAGTGGAGATCGGAAATGAAATGGATAATTCGGAATTTTTCCATTCGAAAGGAGTCTCTTTACCATTCAGCCGAACCGATCGGGGCTTGTTTTTCATTGAGGCGATGACGAGTGGCGGACGCACAAAGACTCCCAGGGTTAATTCTAAAGTTTTACTTGTTTGTTGAAAGCTCATCGCAGTCCCACCCACGGAACTTAAATAGGGCGGAACCTCATCCGAAAGCACCGTGAACGCTACAGAGAACTGCCCTTTTGATTTCTGCAAATAGGCCGGATCCAAATAAATATAAAGACTCCCCTGAAAATTTCGGTATCCCATAACTCCCTGAGATTTTTGGATGTCGATCTTTTTGGTCAAGGGGGCATCCACTCGCAACGTGAAAAGCCCCTCGGCGTCATGGCCCTTGAAACCCACGGATGTTTTTTCCATTTTTAAGTTTCGATGCGCCAGAACACCTTCGATATACGTGGACGGAAAAACAGGAGAGATTTCCTGTTTCAGGGCCCATTCATAAAGATCGCTGACGGCCTTTAAAGCCATGGGGCGATCGGCCGAATAAAAATGATAATAAGGATTCACGGGTTTTAAAAGAACCGGGGCTGCCGTACGTTCGAAAGTCTCGACAACCTGACTAAAGGCAAAATGATTTCTTTTCCAACCATCCGTATAAATGATTTCATTGGCATTCGGGGCATAAACTTGAAAATAATTTCCGCGAGGGATTCCAAGCCCAGAAAGAAAGGCACGCGAAGGATTCATGGAATCAAATCGAGAATCTCCCCCGTTCATATTGAGATAACCTTTGGAATCCAAAAGTTTTAAGGCCTGCTCCGGTGGCCGACAATCTCCTGACCAATACAGGACACGAAGCGGACGTTTGGGTTTAAGCTTTTTCGTAAGCTCGTCGATCGAACCGAGAGTTTCTTTTTCAAGGCTCATTTTTTCGAGCGGATAAGACAAATCATCTTCGGTCCAATAGAGGGGGTGAAAATAAGTATGACTTGCGGGCTCCACATTTGGAAGTTGAAATATCTCATGGCCGATTTTTTCAAGATCCTCGCTTCCTAAAAATTTTCGATGAAGCTCCGCCACGATAAAGGAAACTCCAATGGGCAATTCGGAATATCGCCTCAGTATTTTATCTTTGATCATTTGGGAGGTGTATTTGGTTTTATCCACTTCCGAGATAGAATGAGCCGCATCTCCGTCGATATGAGACATAAAAAGTCTTCGTCCATTGAGAAGATTGACATCCGGTACGGGCACGGACCGATCCAAATGGAGAGCTTTCGTTACAAAATCGTAAGGATTAAGAACCCACTGCTTACGTCGACCGTCTCGGTTGGAATACAAACCGTGATTTCCGTAAGCAAGACTCCATTTTTTAGAGATAAAAACCGCAGACAACGGCATTTTGGCATTCGCTACTGTAAATTCCAAGAGCGACTGGTTAGCGGAGACCGGCGGAATATCCACATACGGAATCACGAGATCTCTTTCGAATCCAAAAACATTCGGAGCTTTAAAACGCAGTTTGGAAAAGAGAATCTCACGATCGAGCTTTATGAATTTCAGACCCAGTTTCTCAATAATCTCCTTTTTATCGTCGTCGCCGACATCTTTCTTTTTCAAAAAGCCCAAATGCCGGAAAGCCACCCAAGGAATGGGGGTCTGGGCGAGTTGTCCAAGCCAATTGATCCAAGTCCATGCCGCCGGAAGCTCTTCCACATCAAAAGCCGTCACGACTCCCAGGTATTTATCTTGAAAAACTTTCGCTTTTGGATCGGGCAGCTTTTCTTCATCGAGATCCACATAATCGAGTTGAATTCCCAAATGATTAAAAACATGAGCAATATTTAGATGAATCGTCGATGAATCCACTTTCTGATCCATCTCAGAACTCCAGACCGCCAGAACATACCTCTTCATCGGAGTCCCCTCCACCGAAGCCCCCCCAGTCACGGACCCTCCGATGAAGATCATCACCCCACCTAACCACCTGATCATACTCACTTAATTATAGGGGTCAGGGC
>CAZSZT010000168.1:0-4983 GCA_964611175.1 uncultured Bacteriovoracaceae bacterium | reverse complement strand
CCAATTATGACTCTCTGTTTAAATCCGCCGTGAAGTTTTGCTATATCTGCTGTGCTAAATACAAGGCCGGGTCGATATTGAAAAGTATTCTTCGGGATGCGGATACATGTATTTATAAATCGATCATCTTCGCCGTTTCTTTTTATTAAGTATTCCGTGGAGCCGTCTTCTTCTGATTTGATATTTCGATCTATGAAATCAAATCGAGGACTCCTTTCATGGAAAGCGGCGAGTTTCTTAAATCGCATATCTTTGGTTTCTAGCCGCTGAGCATTTGCAGTCCAAAAAATCTTTACCCATCTATACTCTTCGTCATTAAGAGCCGCGACAATCGTTGTTAATCGTTCCACATTGATATACTCATAGTGCGCTGAGATCCAATCAACCAGCATCCCGCCGATGCGACCGTTTTCTCTATTGACGGCATCAATGGAGGCAGAAAATAAAGTATCTTCAATATTGGGATTTACTGTTTTAAATTGATAACTCTGTGCAGTTCCGATTGCAGCAAAAGCTGAATCCAAATACTCTTCTTTTAATATTTTTGTCGGAAGTAATGACCGCTTAAAGCTCATAACCCAATTTCCTCAAAATAGGCGCCAATCTTCTTGTTAGATGATTAGCCCAATCATAAGCTTCGGTAAGTTCTTTGCGTGTGGGTTTCATTCCGACAATATCTTCTTCATCTCGGCCACTTCGATCGCCTAATCCAATTAACTTTGTTCCGAGTAATTCGGCCTTGCTAAGAGTTCTCAGGCTAATGGCCTGCCCCATGTCTAGATAAATTTTATTTACGACATTTTATGTAGAACTGCTGAATGCGGGGGGGTGTGCTAAAAAGCATCAAAAGCAGTTCCACAAAAGAACATCCGTCAGATCCTGATGTATTAAGATATCGAGATGCGATATTTTTTTGTCCGAGACCATTTAGCATGTTTACCGCGACCAAGACATTTAACATAAGAATTTTGACGCAGATCAAAAAGTACCTTTCGAATCATATCGACACTTATGCTAGGACATTTTGCTTGAATATCCGCCACACTAAACTTTTCTGAAGCGTTTTGAATAGCTTCTAGAATAAGATTCGTTTTTTCTCCTCGTGGGTATTTAAGAGCGGATATTCTTTGTTCAAATTCTTTATAAGCAGATTTTAAAATAAACAATACATAGGCGATATATGGCCATGGATCATGCTTCTTTTCATGCCAGCCCCGAGAGGATTCTTCCAGTGTTTCATAATAACGATCTTTATTTTCTTCGATGAGTCGTTCGAGACTGATAAAACGTCCTACTTCAAATCCTAAATGATAGGACTGAAGAAGCATTAAAAGTCGGGAGACGCGACCGTTACCATCTCGAAAGGGATGAATACAAAGGAAGTCTAAATTAAAAGCTGCAAGACTAATAAGAGACGGAAGATTTTTCTCCTTGAGAGTTTCATCCCATCGATCAAGAAGAAGTTTCATCGCCGATGGAGTCGCCTTTGCACTTACGGTTTTAAATCGGATGCGTTCTGCGTTATCGGCATATCTTTCGATAATATGGCTATCTTTATTTTTGTATTCACCGGCATCCCAAATATCCCCGCGTATAAGTTTATGCAGATCTAAGATCGCATTTTTAGAAATTCTTAACTTCATGCCCTCTTGGTGTATTAAGTCGAGTGCTTTTCGGTAGCCACGAATTTCTTCTTCATTTCGATCTCGCAGGTGAGACCGGCCAAGAATAACAGGATTGATGCGATTTTTCGGAATTTCAACACCTTCTATTCGATTGGAGGAAACGACACTTTCAATAAGAGCATATTCTTTTAAAACTTTTAACTTTTGAGGAGACTGATGGGTAAATAAGTCTTGCTTTCCTTTAGCCTCCCCGAGGTCGGATAGATACCAGGCGATGCTTGGGGGAATGGATGGGGGATTCTTTAAAAACACTTCGAGAGTCTTCATAATTAGGTAATAACTTTTTAATTATGTAATTTAATAGGTAATAATGCAAGGGCCTTTGCACTATTTAACACCGAGATGCGGTAGTTAATTAATAAAAGTCGTTTCTGAAATGGTGATCTTGCCGCGTTGAGTGAGCCATTGAAGAAAAGCATCGACGCAATTTTTATCGAGTTGGGTGCCTGAATTTTTTCGAAGTTCGTTAAGCGCAATTTCTGTCGAAAGTCTTCGTCGGTAGGGGCGGTCGCTGGTCATGGCATCCCAGGAGTCGGCCACTTGAATGATACGGGCTCCCATCGGAATCTCATCACCTCGAAGCCCGTGTGGATACCCGCTTCCGTCTTGTCGTTCATGATGATGTTGAATAAGGGGAAGGTGCTCTTTTAAAAATCCAAGGGATGATAAAATATTCGCGCCGAGTACTGGGTGGGATTGCATGAGTTTAAATTCTTCATCGGAAAGGCCCTGGGGTTTCAGTAAGATTCGATCGTAGATTCCGATTTTTCCAATATCGTGGAGAAGGCTCGCATCGTGAAGAATATTTAGATCGTAGGAGCTCATTCCTAATATTTCACCAATGGCCATGCTGTAACGATTTACTCGATCCGAATGTCCCTTCGTATACGTATCGCGAGCTTCAAGGGCTCGCACGAGAGCTTCAATGGTTCCAAGAACATTTCGATCAACGGTACGGGAGGCGTTTTGTACTTCATTATAGAGTTCCTCAATCGTGGCGAGCTGGTAGCTTTGCTTTTTCAATTGCTTTTGAAGTTTCTTAAAGTAATGACGAGAAGCGAGGATGCCTCCGACGACACCGCCTCCAATCAGGCCAGCAATCAAGTATTCAATATGCATGACGACTGACGATAGCACAGGTTTCGGCAAGCGGGCAGGTGGGGGTCCGTTCGGAAAGATTTAAATAAATTCAGGAAGTTAGCTTCACTTTAAGACTCAATTCCTAGTTTCTTCATCTTTCGTCCAAGCCATGTTCGATCCATATTTAAGAGTTCGGCGGCTTGGCTGATGTTTCCATTGGTTTTTCGAAGAGCATCGACGATCCTATTTTTTTCAAACTCCTCTCGGGAATCAAACAGGGCTATTTTGTCGCGCCTCTTTGCGAGAACTTGATTAACGACAAAACGGATTTCGTCTGCCGAGGCATCTTTCGATAAAAAATCAACGACCCCATGCTTAAAAGCTTCTCGAACGGATGGAAGATCCGTATGTCCGCTCATCATAATAATTCCGATATGGGGGGATATTTCTCGAATTTTCGGTAAGGCTTCGAGCCCTTCACGAGGTGTTCTCATTTCAATATCCAACATCAAAATATCGACAGGCTTCGATTTCAAGAAAACCAGAGCGTCGTCTGTATTCGGCGCCAGGTGTACGTCAAAATCATTACGAAAATTATATCGGAGCGCCCAAGCATACTGGTCATTATCGTCACAAACTAAAATCTGTGGGAGTGGCTCTGTCATTGTGATCACGTCGCTCATTATGGTGTCTTTCGGCGGTCTTAGTAACTTGTTTTTCTCAGATCGTCAAACGCCTGCGATGTGCGATTTCGCACGGCCAGTGTGTTTTTCCGAAACGTATACCCCCGCAATTTTGCATTTATAGGCCGAAATAGGCCGATTTCGCATTGAAATGCATCATCGGACGGTGCTATCTCGATGACGTTATAGAGACGACCGAAGACTAAATAAAAATTAATTGGAGTAGAAATCAAATGGATCCTTATCAATTTTTCAAAGAAAATATGCCCGAGTTAAAATTCAAATATAAAGATGCGAATGGCGAGATTAGAGTGTGTAGGGTTCTGCCCATTCGAGTCGAATTTGGGAAAGATTCCCGTTTATCGGCCCCCACCTGGCTTCTATGGGCGTTTGATCTGGATCAGAATATTGAGCAAGCCTTCGTCATTTCTAAAATAAGTGCTGCCGAGGATTAATACGGAGCAGTCATGTTGCTTAATGAAAAAATCAATTTGCTTATTGAAGAAGGTCGGCGAGAAGGAATTCTACGATTTGCTGTGGGAGTTGCTATTTTTGATCTGAAACGCCGAATTTTAATTTGCAAAAGAAAGGCCGATGATTTTTTAGCCGGTCATTGGGAACTCCCAGGTGGAGGCGAAGAGGAAGGGGAGAGTCTTGATCAAACTGTGATTCGGGAGGTTTGTGAGGAGGTCGGGCTCGAAGTAAGCGTTCTTCATAAAGTCATAAAGGGTTTTGACTATCTTGATGAAGTTGGTCGATCAACCCGACAGCTTAATTTTTTCGTCAGTGTTAAAAATATTTCACCTATCAAGTTAACCGAACATTCTGAATTCGCATGGATCGGCATCGAAGAGTTGGAGGCTTACGCCCTTACGCGAGAGATGCGACAGTCTATTGAAGATTTGTTTGGTGTATTTTGAGTATCTGAAATGGACACTAAACCAGAATAATATCTCGGCATTATTTTTAAATTTTTTGGTGAATCTGCTTTGGTTCAAATTCAAAAACGATTTTGTCATAAAGTGCCTTCGGTTGAAAACGCTCGCGTTTACCATCTTTGACTAGCTTCAACTTAATTAAGCCCAAGCTTTCAAGAACCTTGGCGTCTCTCAATACATTGAGCCGTGCTGTTTAGCACATATCGAGTGCTATTTCGAAACAGCCAATTCGAGAATTATACATTTTTAGGCAGAAAGTGATCGATTTAAAGTTGAGCTGAAGGTGAGTGGATGTTATTTCAGGGCTGTTCGTAATGAGTGAAGACTAAACAAGTTTAATTGGAGCCTTGAATATGAAAAATATTTTGATACTCAGTTTAATTTTAGGACATATAGGGTTCGATCGGCTTGAAGCTATGGTGTGGTGGCCGGAAGTCGAACCTGTAAGCGCGAAACTCTCTATCTACCGCGATTATCATAATAATTATCTTTTTTATTATGTTCCCAAAGGAATCAAGGCAGCTATTAATGATGGCAATGGGGCATTGATGATCAGCCATGGCTTATTCTTCAATAGGTTGAAGCCCAAGGACTCTG
>CAZSZT010000167.1:4031-5004 GCA_964611175.1 uncultured Bacteriovoracaceae bacterium | reverse complement strand
AATGATTTGTTACTGTATTGATCGTTGGATCAAAAACAATTTGAAAGGCTTTTCTTGATCGATCATCGGAATGTGTGTCGGGGCCGTCGGGGAAGCCTCCGGCATAAATTAGGCCTGAAACAGGATCTTCCCATATCGCCTCGGTTATCGATGTACGCTTCCCCCGCAATGGAATCAGAGGACGAGCGTTCATATCCGTCAATGAGATCCCCAAAACAAAACCATCGCGATGACCTATTGAGTGTGTCGGTGCTTGAGTATAATTGTATGATCCGCCGAGGTATACAATGCCTCGTTCAAAAAGAGGTAATGCGAAACTAATCGAATCATTTTTTTCAAGGTCAAAAGTTTTGAAGTCTGTCGATTTTTTATTCCATTTAGCAATGAAGATATTTTCATCGGGTTCGGAACTTGATCCTGTATCCCCGGCAACATAGTAGGTTTCGCCATCCGCCCAACACTTGCTTATCAATACTGATCTCGGGTCAGGCAATCGAAATTCGTGAAGAAGATTTTGTTTTCCAAGCTCATCAATGCTAAAAAAAATCCAAAAATCTTCTGATGATGCTGGATCCGATCTATTTAAATTTTTCCCAAATTCCGCATTCAAATATGCTCCGAGATTATACTCGTTACCGACCATGGCAAAAACGTAGCGCCCTTCAGGATTCGGACAAATCATTAGATTGGGAAGAATGAATCCTCCTGCAAAATTTTCGTTTATCTTTTTTACCGGTAAAACAGTCTGAACATCTACGTTAATAATAAAAGCTTCAAGCGAAGAAGCGACGAATAATACAAGATTGCCATTGGCATCAAGAATGAACTCGGGTGTTTGGGAACTAGTTTGAGGAAGAAGGAACTCATTATAAAGATCTCGATATTCAGATCGATGCTCTTCAGCTGTCGTTCCCTTGCGCTCGTCGACCTCCAAAATGACATTTCTGAGTTCTGAACGAAATTCCTTCCGAAG
>CAZSZT010000167.1:0-3931 GCA_964611175.1 uncultured Bacteriovoracaceae bacterium | reverse complement strand
TATTCGAAAATTTGGCACCCCTTGCAACAGGGTACGATTCAAGAGCATTGGCCTTCTCATCCAGTCTCGTTAATATGAGTGTGTCGGGTTCATTTTCATCAGAATTTACATTTGGAAATTTCACCTGAACGGCGTAAATATCTTCTCCCTTTCTAAAAAATTGCTGAGTGGTACTGGCGTAGGATGATCCCTGAATTAAATTCTCTCCGCCTGCATCCATTGGAACGGCGCCGGCTGGAATCTCGCTAACAGGGTCATTACTTTTTCGATCATTCTCGACACAACCCCCTAAGGCGCTCGACAGGATAGCCGCATGAAAAAAGCATTTTCGAACACTATGAATAAGCATAAAATCCTTCTCCTGATTATTCTGAAGTAATAATTTGATCGTCAGCCTCAAAGCAGGGGCAAGTGCAGCTTTCCCCGTTAATCATCAGGGCTGCAGCTAGATCAGCCTTATTCTTCCCAGTACTTTTCGAAAGCTCGACGCAAACCTCTGCCACGACATCACCGTAGCGCAAACAATTTTCTCGTGAACAGTCGTCGGCCCGAACTTCTGCAATTAAAAATACAGTCATTCCTATCAAACATGTTATTGTTACTTTCAACTTTGCTTTCATATTTTTCCTTCTTTCTTCGACTTCTCCATATACGTTTTAATTGTTTGTTTCAGTATTGATTGTTGGATCAAAAATGAATTGAAATGCTTTCTCAGAGCTATCTTTTGAATGAGTGTCAGGACCATCCGTGGTACCACCGACATAAATTAGGCCCGAAACAGGATCTTCCCAAATCGTTCGGGTGATTGTTGAACGTTTTCCGTGCAACGGAACAAGAGGAAGTGCATTCATATTCGTCAACGAGATTCCCAAAATAAATCCATCCCCATGACTCACCGATCCCGTCGACGCCTGCGTAAAATTGAAATCTCCCCCGGCATACAAGAACTCTCGTCCATGGAGGGGTAATACGGAATGAATTGAAGAGTTTTTTTCAAGGTCAAAAGTTTTAAGATTTGTTTCGCCGTCATTCCACTTTGCTATAAATATATCGTGTTCGTATGGCACGGCGAATCTGATATCCCCAGCGGCGTAGTAGGTTTGGCCGTCTGACCAACATTTATCTATCGATAACAAGGTCGAATTAGGAAATTCAAATTCATGAAGGAGATTTTGATTGCCCAATTCATCGACACTCAAGAGAATGCCAACTCCTTTCTCTACATTTGGATCTGATACATTTAAATTTTTTCTAAATTCTGAATTTAAATAAGGATCCAATAGATATTCGTCGCCACTTAGGGCAAAAACATATTGTCCATCGTTGCCTGAACAAAGGCTGAGTCTGGGAGTGAAGCTCATTCGAGGATCCAATTTCTTAACGGATATAACGCTCTTTGTATTTAAGTTGACCAAAAAAGCTTCAATCCAATCATTGACGAATAACACTACATCGCCGTTGGTATCCAAAATGAGTTCGGGTGGGTAGATACCAAATTGAGGAGTAAAGTACGTATTAAAAACATCTTGATACTTAGATCGATATTTCTCTGCGGTTATTTTCTCGTGCTCGTCGACCTCCAAAATGACATTTCTGAGTTCTGAACGAAATTCCTTCCGAAGCTCGGCATAAGGTCGCTGTCCGTCAAATTGAATTTCATACAACTGAATGTCCGCCCATAATCGTCCATCATCATCGACAAAACCTTCAACGGAGGTTGTTAGAAATCGATTATCTTTTTCTAAAATATTCGAAAATTTGGCACCCCTTGCAACAGGGTACGATTCAAGAGCATTGGCCTTTTCATCGAGCCTTGCTAAAATAAGTACATCTGGCTCATTTTTTTCATATGAATGCTTCCACTGAACGGCGTAAACATTTTCTCCATTTCTAAAAAATTGCTGAGTAGTACTGGCGCAGGATGATCCTTGAACTAAATTCCCTCCCCTTGCATCCATTGGAACGGCGCCGGAAGGAATCTCGCCGGCCTGATCATTCGTTTTAGGATCATTCTCTTTACAACCCATCAGGAAAACGCTCGACAGAATGGCCGCATAAAAAAAATTTCTAACACTATAAATAAACATAAAATCCTTTCTTATCGATCAGTCGAAACTCCTTTAAGGTTCCTATTAAATTTATTTAGTCCTCATTTACGGTCAGCCCGGAAATAACACCCACTCATCTTCCGCGCAACTTTAAACAGTGCCATTTCGGTAGATAAGTGTCGAATTTCTGAACTTCCTGTTGCGAAATAGCACTCAGCAGGTGCGAATTAGCATTTGGCCTTCAGGGCAGTGGACATTGATTTTTGAGATCTTTGCTCACGATGCCGATAAGCGGTTTTGAGGTTTCTGCACCTCTCGCAATCGGCGCCGTTTGGCTTTCGATTCACCAAGATTCACATTACTGTTTCCGATCATCAGATCGGTTTTGGGTCAAAGCGCTAGGCGGAAGCCCTTCAACGAGACACTGTTGGGCGGATTTAAGATTTAGCAGGACTTCACAGAATAACAAATATCGATTAAACAATTCCGTTAGCCTGAATTTACACCCGCCGAATCTTAACCGCCTCTAATACGGGCTTTGGAATCATTTTAATCCCCAGAGCCTCGCAGCCTTTCTGAATTTCGCGATCTGCATATTGGTAAGTTACTAATGTTGAAATCGATGAAAGTTTATGCTGCTCGATGAGTTCCAGTCCCGTAACGGACGAGCTTCGAAAATTTTGGTCCATGATTACGGAGTCGTTTTCCGACAACTCCAGGCATGAATTTGTCTTATTCAAAAAATCCTCTGTAGTCTTGAGATATTGAACTTTCCAATAACTCCCGTGTTCTTTCAATTTAATTTTCCAAATTTCATGAATCTGATCATCGTCATCGACAATCCATAATGTTTTAATATCTTTCGGAATCTTCAGCTCTGAACAAAGCCAGCTCGGTCTTGATGGTTTAGGAAGAACTACCGATACGCTGGTCCCCCGATCTTCTGAATTGATCTCAAGCTTGCCGTTCCATTTTTCGATTTCAGTCTTTGCATTTTTTAACCCCAACCCGGAACCATTTGGTTTCGTGGTAAGCGAACTTCCTTCCACAATACGCTTTAAAGTATCGGGTCGAATTCCAGATCCGAAATCTCGAACGATGATCCTCACCTCTTGATCACTTTCCATCACAGAAAGCTCAATTCGATCTTTATACGAGGAAGCCTCCATCGCGTTATTTAAGAGATTTGATAGGACGCTTTGAAACGCAATCGGATCTACCGAAATACATAATTCTGAGATATTAAAATTTTTTGAAAATTCTAGAGAAATTCCACGATCGAGAAACTCCCACCGCTTTTCGTTCGCGATCGGATCCAGAAGACAAAAGACCAGGTCATCGGTAAGTGTCGAAGTCTTTTGAACGGATCGATTATATTGAAGAAGCTCATTGGCAATACCTCTAAGCCGGTGCGTGGCCTGTTGAAGCACGTCTTTCACCTCGGAGGACAGCTCTTCGGCTCGATCTCCAATGATTGAAATCGCCGCCAACGGCGACCGAATATCATGGGCGACCTGGGTCGATACTCGATTTAAAGCTGACGCCACTTCTAACTGAATTTTCGCCGCCGATATTTCCCTCACTTGCTTGCTAATGATCGCATCCTGGCGTTCCGTCTTATCTTTCAATTGCAGCGTCTTGATGTAGTTTTCGTAGAGATACGATTTAAATTCTCTCCTCATAAAATAGGTAATACCGAACGAAACGCCGTGCGCAATGACGAGCAAGAGAACCGGGACCAACATGGAGGGTTCAAATCCAAGAATCCCCAAAAGAATCAAAGAACCTAAAACGTTAAAACAATACTGCTCGAACTTATATTTATAGAGAGCAAGTGTCAGGAAAACCACGACCATCATATGAGGAATGAAGTAAAAATCTTG
>CAZSZT010000166.1:0-5013 GCA_964611175.1 uncultured Bacteriovoracaceae bacterium | reverse complement strand
AGTAACGGCACAAAGGTCTGGTCTCCACCGAAATCAGTACGAGGGGATTCTTCAACGGCTCGTTGGAGTTCCTCACGCTGCTTTTTGATTTGTTCAAAATTTTGAATCCCGGTTTCGGAATGGAGCTCTCCGATGGAGAACAAAAAGGTAAATGAGAGATTAGCAATGTTAAGAATTCGCATGACTCCCCTTGGTTGTGGTTTCATTTTAGCGTGTTTTGGGTTGTTTGGTGTTTTACAAAGTCGACATAAGACATAAACGCTTGAAATAATTAAGTTTATAACTAACTCTGGTCAGTCGACATTTTTTCGACTCCCCTCAATGATCGAGGTGTTTTGGACTGAGCTTAAATAGATATTATTTGATCGAGGTTGCTATTTAAGCCGCTTTATTGGTACAGGGTTTTTTATTGTATGAACTGTTTGGGGAAATGGACGAAAAGATTATTCATCTGCTGCTGTATCGGCGTCGTTACAAATGACGTGTTTTCCCAGGAATCGTCTTGTTTAGAGTTCGTAGACCGTCTTTCAATCTATGAAGGCCCTCTTCAAATTCACGAAATAAATGCCTTAAGAGCGCTTAGGGCCTTTCAGTCTTGTTTTCCAACGAACAAACGAAATCTCGCCGACGCACTGGGGATACCGACGGGAGCGTTTGATCGGTGGTTCTGTGAATCCCAACCCCCGCGACATATTTTACGGGATCATGAAAGACGTGTTCATATTGCCCAACAGCTCTCGAATCATACCCGGGAGATCCTTTTTGAGGAGATTTTGTACGACCTCGAAATTATTTCTGGCCTCTTCTTTGTTCCTTCAGATGCTGCTATTTCCCCCGTAAACTTGGATCCCATCGATCTCTCAGAGCATCTCCTAGAAGATTAAATCCTAAAACGTTTATAAAAATGCATAGACCGGAAAGGCTCGATATCCAGGGATTAGACGACATCAATGTTTCCATTCCCGATCGAATCATCGATCCCCATTCGGGGGCCGGAGGGCTTACCCCTAGATTCAAAAAACTTAATGCCGCCGATTCAAGAATAGCGGTTCCAAGACTTAAGGAAGTTAAGACAAGAAGAGCTGCCGTAATATTGGGGAAAATATGTCGAAATAAAACTCGGAAGGTAGAATCTCCAAGGGAGCGAGCTGCCATCACATATTCCCGAGTGACCTCCGCTTTGACTTGGGCTCTCGTGAGGCGAACAAACGCCGGAATGGCCGTTAATCCAACCGCAATAATGGCATTATAAAGACCAGGTCCCAAAATCGCGACAACTGCGATAGCAATGAGAATGGCCGGAAAGGACATAAGAATATCCGTTACCTTCGAAATAAAAAAATCCGCCCTCGAATGATAACCCGCGTAAAGTCCCAAAGGAATTCCAATACCCGCCGCAAACGTCACGGAAAGACAGCCCATCAGTAAGCAATATCGGGTCCCAAAAACTAATCGAGAGAGAAGGTCCCTTCCTAATTGATCCGTACCTAAAAGAAAAAACCGCCCGTCACGGGAAGTCAAACTCGGCGCTAAATTTTCATAGCCTCGAAAATCGTCAAAGGGAGAATAAGGAGCAATCCAAGGGGCAAAGATCGCCAGCAAAATCAAGAGCGAGAGCATCCCCAACCCAAAAATAAAATTCAAACGTTTCATGAGTGAACTCTTAATCGAGGATCAATCCATCGGTGAACAAAATCCGTAAGAGTCATGACAATGACGATTCCAAAGGCAAAAAAGAGAACAGCACCTTGAACCGCAGGATAGTCGCGCCCTTCCACGGAAAACACAATCCATCTTCCCATTCCTGGCCATGCAAAAACATTTTCGGTTAATATGGCTCCCCCCAATAAAACCCCGAATTGAAATCCTGTCATGGTGATCACCGGCAAAAGGGCGTTTCGAAGGGCATGAAAAAAGAAAATAGACCTTTCAGACTGTCCCTTCGCTCGGGCTGTTCTTATAAAATCGGCCTTAAGAGATTCGATGAGAGCCGATCTCGTGAGTCGAGCCAACAAGCTCATCGGAACCGTTGCAAGAGCGGTTGCCGGCAAAATAAGGTGTTTCATGATAGACCGAAAGAGTTCCAAATCGGCTGTCAAAATCGAATCTAAAAGAGCCGAGCCCGTGATGGGCTCATAATTGACAGAATAATCCAAATAACCCGACAAGGGTAACCAGTTCAGCCAGACTCCAAAAAATAAAATGAGAAGAAGTCCCAAAAAGAAAATGGGAATGGATAATCCAAGAACAGAAAGCGCCCCTAAAAGAACATCGGAAATTCCTCCTGGTTTTCGTGCCGCTAACATTCCTAAAATTAATCCCCCAAAAAGAGAAAAGATCATCGCCACAAAACTCAACTCCAAGGTGGCTGGGGCTCGATCGAGAATTTCCTCGGCAACAGGCCGGCCAGAACGAATGCTTTTTCCAAGATCCCCTTGAATCAAGCGAACCAACTAGGAGCCGAGCTGGATATAAAGGGGGCGGTCTAAGCCCAACTCCTTTCGTGCCGCTTCGATTGCCTGCGGAGTTGCCTTTTCGCCGAGCATGACCTGAGCCGGATCACCGGGAACCAAATGAATCATAAAAAAGACAGCGATCGCGGCAATAAAGAGAGTTAAAGCGGCCTCAGAAAGTCTCTTCATTAGGGAGTTGATTTAAAACTTACGGAAGCAAACCATCGAGTTCCCGTTGGATTGATCACATACCCTTCCACTTCCTTTCGAATCGGAACAACGACAACAGAGTGCGCAATCGGCAAAACGGGGATATCCTTCGCCATTTGATCCAAAACTTCTCTATAAATTTTTGCTCGGCGTTGAGGGGCCGCCGTCGTTTGAGCCAGTTTCATCTTACTCGTCGCGATATCACTTCGGTAAAAGGAATAATTCTGAGTGGGCTTTGCTAATGCAGAATCTTTCGACCATAACGTATATAAGAAATTATCCGGATCCCCATTGTCCCCGGTCCATCCAATGAGCAAAAGTTCGTGTTCTCCATTTCCAATTTTATCTAAATAGGTTCCCCAGTCATAACTGACAATTTTTGCTTCGACTCCTACACGACGAAAGTCGGCTTGCATGAACTCCGCCATTTTTCTTGCATTCGGATTATAAGGTCTTGCCACCGGCATGGCCCAGAGTTCTAACTGAAGGCCCTTAATTCCAGCTTGTGTCAGTAACGCCTTGGCCATCTCCGGATTATAAGACGGGTATTCAACGTGAGGATTATAACCCAAAACAAACGGCGGAATAGGGTTATTGGCAACGGTTCCAAAACCTAAATAAATCTCTTCAATAATTCGTTTTCGATCAATCGCCATCGAAAGAGCCTTTCGAACTTCCATCTTATCGAAGGGCGCTTTTTTCGTATTGAACGCCAAATAACCAATATTCAATCCTTCTTGAGTCAATAATTCGACATTGGGGTCTGTTTTTACCGTCTGAATATCCGAAGGGTTTGGATATTCCATGATATGAATAGAACCTTTACGAAGTTCTAAAAGCCTTACTTGATTATCCGGAATCACACGGACAATCACGCGCTTGATATGAGGGCTTTCTCCCCAGTATTCGGAAAAGGCCTCTAACTCCATCGCATGATCTTTCTTCCACGATTTAAGAGTATAAGGCCCCGTACCGACGGGATGGGTATCAAAATCGTTCTGATACTTAAGAACCGCCGCCGGACTTACAATCGACATAAAAGGCATCGCCAGATTGGCAAGAAAGGGCGCATTTGGTTTTTTCAATTTAAACTCAACTTGGTAGCCTCCCGTTTTCTTAACGCTTTCCAAAATATCGTTCATCGACATGGCGTCCCAATATTTGTAGGGAGCTCCCGATCGATAGGCTGGATGATCTTTCTTAAACTGTCTTTCCACGGAAAAAACGACGGCATCGGCATCGAGGCTCGTCCCATCATGAAATTTAACATTCTGTCGAATATCGAAGGTATAGCTCAGACCATCCGGCGAAATTGTCCAGGAGGTAGCAAGAGCCGGTTCGATCTCCGTCGTTCCAAGTTTAAATCGTACTAAAGGCTCGAAAAAATTGGCCCCAATATTGATTGATTCGCCGTCTTCTTGCTTCGCCAGGTCGAAGCCGACCGAGTCACCCGGTCGTGCGAAAACAAGTGCTTTCTCATTCGAATTTTGATCGGTCGCAGAACGTTTACAAGATAATGATCCAAAGAGGAGAGAAAAACAAAGCCCATAAAACAGAGTTCTTTTCATGAATTCGAGCTAACTCGGCTCGATCAAAAACGTCCACTATAAATTATTTAGAAGCCTTAGTTTAAATGGCCCGAAAGGGGGAGGCGATCCCATCCCACAAAGGAGTTCCTCTCCTTGAGAAAGAAGGACCCCGAGAAGCTTTTAGAGCGCAAAAGATTTCGAGAACGAAAACTTTTAAGAGCTTCCACTGTATCGTCGTAGACCTCCACCGTATTGATGAGGTTCGTTGAGCGAAATGCCTTTCGAACGGGGGGAGTCAGCCCAGAAACCTTTAGCCCACCTCCATTTTGACGGCATCGATTAAAGAGAGAGGAAATAGAAACCATTCCGATCAGTGAGATTTCAAAGACCTCACTAAGGTCTAAGACTAAATAATGGCGTCCTTCGTCGATCAGGTCGTTCATCTTCACAAGAAAAGGCTTAACACGATCCGACGTTAAATCATCCCGAAGTTGAAATACGGTCACACGGCCTTCGGTGCGTGCATCCCCATGAATACCACTCATCTATGACTCCTTCGTTCCCAGAAATCTCATCGATCTGGCTGTCTTCATATTTCGGTGTCTTTTGTTTGGTTTTTTGTTGTTGTAACTACAAATTTCATGCCACGAAGAATCGGCTCAAAGAGGCTCTCGGAGGCCCTCGGTGCTTATCAATCCGGCAATGAAGGCATCCCCTTTTTGCCGACCGGCAAGATTTAAGGGGCATAAATACATGATATTTATGGCGGCGGGTTTTGCGCCCTATCAGACCGTGTATCCGCGTTGGTCCTTCTCGCTGTC
>CAZSZT010000165.1:0-5016 GCA_964611175.1 uncultured Bacteriovoracaceae bacterium | reverse complement strand
GCTCGGCCTTCCATATGGACGTCGGATATTTTTTTTCAAAGGCTGTATCCAAGATCATGATCGTATCCGTACAAATGGCCGCTCCCGTCGTGGTGGTATTGACAATTTTAAACATTATTTTTGGATTTTTGACGAAACTTTCTCCTCAACTGAATATTTATTTCAATATTGGATTTATCGTGAGCCCTCTGCTTGGTCTTCTGATGCTGATGCTCACACTTCCATTGTTTCGATTTTTATTTATGAAAATGACGACGGATATGGGTCCCGATTTGCTGGAGCTTGTTCGTCAGTTGAAAGGAACTTAATTCGTGGCCGAAGATGCGGAAAAAACCGAAGAGGCAACGCCTCATCGCTTGGAAGAAGCCCGTTCGAAGGGGGATGTTCCTCAGTCTCGGGATTTCACGTCCTTCTTGGTCCTCTTGGGTCTCGCCATTAGTACTTATTTTTTTTCCCGGTTCATTCTAAATCAAACGATTGATGTGATTCGTCGCTTTTTGGATCTCAAAGAATTTTCGGTCGACACCCCGAAAGAATTTCTCAGCATGTTTTCAGTTGTCATTAAAGATATTCTTTATTTGGTTTCGCCGATATTTGCCAGCGCCTTTATTTTTGCGGTCGGAGGATGTGTAAGCCAATTTGGATTCTTGGTCACGGGCGATAAGATCATGCCGAAGTTTGATAAACTGAATCCACTTAACGGATTTAAAAGAATTTTTTCGCGAGATACTCTCATGGAATTCATCCGTTCGTGTCTAAAAATCTTTGTGATTCTTGGGATGCTTTATCTTTTATTGAAGGGAGACTTTGAAAAAATTTCTCAACTTGGTGCAGCTCCCATTGGATTTATTTTTCAATACTTTATTGGTCTGATTGCAAAAATCGTTTTTGCCATTCTTATTTTTATGGCGGTTCTCGGAATTGGAGATTTGGCCTATCAGCGCTGGTCCTACGCCGAGCGAATGAAAATGTCGATGGAGGAGATAAAAGAAGAGATGAAGCAAAGGGAAGGGGACCCTAAAATCAAATCCCGAATTCGCCAGATGCAACGGGAGCGTGCTCGGTCCCGAATGATGGAGGAAGTGCCGAAGGCCGATGTCGTCGTTACGAATCCGACGCATGTTGCCGTGGCTTTAAAGTATAAAAGAGGTTTGATGAGGGCACCTATCGTCGTGGCGAAGGGTGCCGGATTGATTGCTTTAAGGATCAAGGAAGTAGCGGCCGTTGCTCAAATTCCTATTTTAGAGCGACGCGAACTCGCTCGATATCTTTATCGAAATGTTGAAATTAATGAAGTGATTCCCGATTCACTTTATACGGCAGTCGCGGAAGTGTTGGCCTATGTGTATCGAATGAAGAAAAAATTTCGAGGTTGGATGAAGGGAGCGCAGCCCCACGCGGTGTGAGTAGGTTATGAGAGAAGATGAACAACAACAGCATCTAATCGAAGTCCCGACCGCCGGGATTTCATCGCTTCTTCGAAATCGAGAATCTCTCGTCGGCTTCGGACTTGTCACGGTTGTTCTGATCATGATGATTCCCCTGCCGGCGATGGCTCTTGATTTATTTTTAGTTTTATCGATTGCCGCATCCCTCGTCATTTTCTTGATTTCCATTTATACCCTAAGACCAACGGAATTTACGATTTTTCCTACGGTATTATTAATGGTCACCATTTTTCGATTGGCTCTTAATATTGCTTCCACACGACTTATTTTGACACATGGGAATATGGGTTCCGATGCGGCCGGAAAAGTCATTCAAACATTCGGAAATTTCGTTGTCGGCGGAAATTATGTGGTTGGAATTATCGTCTTTATCATCTTAGTCGTGATTAACTTTATCGTTATCACCAAAGGTGCTGGCCGTATCGCGGAAGTCGCCGCACGATTTACTTTGGACGGGATGCCAGGAAAGCAAATGGCGATTGACGCCGATTTGAATGCCGGTCTCATCGATGAATCGACGGCCCGGGTGCGTCGTAAAGAAATCGAGATCGAAGCCGATTTTTATGGATCAATGGATGGTTCGAGTAAATTCGTTCGTGGGGATGCTATTGCCGGCATTATTATTACGGTTGTTAATATTGTTGCGGGTCTGATCATTGGCGTGGTTCAAAACGGTCAGGATGTCCTGCAGGCGGCTCAAAATTATACGATCCTTACGGTCGGAGATGGCCTGGTCACTCAGATTCCAGCGCTTATTGTTTCCACAGCCGCCGGTTTAGTCGTGACAAAGGTTTCTTCGGGAGGATCTCTTTCCGAAGATGTCTCAAAACAACTCTTTTTACAACCCCAGGCCTTCGTGGTTGCCGGAATGGTCTTGGCCGTGGGGGCCATTCATCCCAGTATGCCCACGATTCCATTTGCGCTTGCGGCGATTGGGTTGTTCGTTCTCGCATCTCGCGCCAAAGCGACGATGAACGCCGAACAAGCTCGAAGGATGGCCGATGATGTGAGGAAGAAGATGATGGGACAAGTCGACGAAAAAGTTCCCGAATTCGATCCGACCAACTGGGTGGCTCCAGTCGATCTTTTGGAGTTGGAAGTGGGCTATGGCTTAGTTCCCCTCGTTGATGAACGCCAAAATGGAGATCTTCTTAAGAGAATGACCCACTTGAGACGTCAATTTGCTCAAGAGATGGGATTCGTCGTTCCGCCTATTCATATTCGAGATAACTTACAGCTGCGGCAGGGAGAATACTCCATTCTTGTTAAAGGCGTTCGCATCGGGGGTGGAGAACTTATGGTGGATCACTATTTGGCGATTGATCCTGGCAATACATCTTCAAAAATTGAAGGAATTGAAACAACGGAACCCGCTTATGGATTACCCGCCGTCTGGATTAAAGACGATCGAAAGGAAAAAGCTCAACTTCAAGGTTATACGGTTGTGGATAATTCAACGACATTGGCGACACATATTTCGGAAACGATCAAGATGCACAGCCACGAGTTGCTCGGCCGCCAAGAACTTCAAAAACTTCTCGATCGCCTGAAAGAGACTCACCCGAAAGTGATCGATGAACTTGTTCCGGATCTTCTGTCGGTTGGACAAATTCTTCGGGTACTTAAAAATTTACTGCGAGAAGGAATTCCCATTCGGGATTTAGCGACGATTCTTGAGTCTCTGGCGGATCATTCTCTTAAAACCAAAGACCCCGATCAATTGACGGAATGTGTTAGAGAGGCGTTGGCTCCGACGATCACCCAGGCCTTTTCGCAGGACGGAAAGCTTAAGGTTCTTGTGTTGGACCCGGATTTGGACGAGACCCTGGCTCGTAGTTTAGTTAAAACGGAAGATGGAATTCAAATTACTTTGGATCCCAAGAAAGCTTTGGGAATGATTAATTCCCTTCAGAACGAATGTGAAAAACTGGCGGTGGACGGTATTCAACCAGTCGTTCTAACATCTCCAAGCGTTCGTTTGTATTTTAAAAAGTTGATTGAACGACAAGTTCAAAACTGCGCCGTTATTTCGCATTCGGAAGTTTCATCGTTAACCAAGCTGGAAAGTATCGGAATTGTGAAAGCCTAATCGGAGAATGGGAGAAGACGTATGGGAATACAAATAAAGAAATTCCAAGCCTCAACCTTGCAAAAAGCGATTGAGCAAATTCGCTCCGAGCTTGGAGACGGGGCAATTATTTTACAGACAGAGCCCATTAGAAATCGAACGGGCCTATTTACTCGTGGTGGCGTTGAAGTGACGGCCGCAATCGATCGAAAAGAATTGGCTCCTCGCTTTCATGCCGCCATCGCTCCTCAAGAAGACGAACGAAAGGCGACAGAAAATTCCGAAAAGCAAAGAACTTGGTTTAGTTTTGGAAAGAAATCGAAAGCGACTCCGGCGAAGAAGAGTGCGACGACGCCGGCGGCAAATCCTGTAAAACCAGTCAGCCCGCCACCAGCAAGAACTTTTGCGCCGACGAGCCCTGTGGAAAATTCGAGCAGTACAGCTTCGTCGGTAAATCAACTTTATGCGGTAAAAACCTTTATTGAGCCTCTTCAAAAAGAAGTGGAATCTTTAAAGGCAAAACTTGAAAAGACGACGACTTCCTCACCACTTGCCAAGGCGCCGAAGAAGAGAATTAAGGATCCTTTGGAAGATGAGGTTCAACAACTTCGGCGAGAGCTCAATGAGTTCATCAATGAAAGACGTTATGAGAGCGTGAAATTACCTCCGTATTTTCGGGTGCTGATGAATTTTTGGATGGATCGAGGAATGCCTTCCCGCCATATTTACAATTTTTTTCAGCAAATGGAAAAGTGGGGGGCGGCGTTTACGGAAGAAACGCCTTCGGATCGAGCGGCTCATGCTTTGAATTCCGCGTTGGTGGGGAATATTTCGGAAGCGAATGTCTTTCAGAGACAAGATAAGCGCATTGTTGTTTTGGTTGGTCCGACCGGCGTTGGAAAGACGACAACGATTGCCAAAATGGCAGCTTATGAAAAACTAAAACTCAAGCGATCGGTATCCCTCTTAACCGTGGATGATTATAAAATTGGGGGAACCGATCAATTAGCCCATTATGCTAGAATTTTGGAAGTTCCATTTTCGAAATCCAGACGGGATCTGAGTTTAGAGGAGCAGTGCCAGATTCAAAGCGCGGATACGATATTTATCGACACTTTCGGAATTTCCGCCCTGGATACGACGCGTCTTGAGCTTCTTCGTTCCAGTTTACAGTTTAAAGATCCAGAACTCTTGAAGAGACTCGAAATTCATTTGGTTTTGCCGGTTGGAATTCATCCGGCGGATGTTCCGAATGTTCTGAAGTCGTTTACCGAATTGAGACCTGGATTTTTACTGTTTACAAAATGGGATGAAACCCAGAATTGGGGAGGGATGCTTTGGACCATTTTATCAAGTCGAAAGCCCGTTTCATTTATTTGCAACGGTCAGAGTGTTCCGGATGATATTTCATTATTTTCCAAACAAAGTTTTATTGAAACCGTAACGGCTTTTACAGGCGAGGAAAAATAGGGGGACGTATGGATCAGGCTCGAAAGCTGA
>CAZSZT010000164.1:0-5024 GCA_964611175.1 uncultured Bacteriovoracaceae bacterium | reverse complement strand
AATTTCCTTAAGTCCTCTCGAGACAAAACAAGGACGATTGGTTTCAAGCGCCATACGAGACATTACCGAGAGAAAGAGAGCCGAACCTGAACTGGCTCAATTGGCCGCTATTGTCACCTCTTCGGACGATGCCATTATCAGTAAGACACTTGAGGGAATTGTTGTCAGTTGGAATCCCGGAGCTGAAAAAATGTTTGGGTACTCGGCTGAAGAAATGAAGGGAAAATCCCTCTTTGATTTAATTCCGCCTGAAAAGCAGGACGAAGAGCGCAAGATTATGCACCAACTTGAAACCGGACAGCGTATTGATCATTATGAAACGACTCGTGTTCGCAAAGACGGAAGCATTATTGATGTTTTTTTAACTATTTCTCCGGTAAGAGATTCCAAAGGTAATATCGTCGGAGCTTCAAAGATTGCACGGGATATTACGGCCGCTAAGAAAGCGGAGCAAAAATTCAAAAGTCTTCTTGAGGCCGCTCCCGATGCGATCGTGATTGTCAATAGGGGTGGGCAGATCGTCTTGGTCAATGCTCAAACGGAAAAACTGTTTGGATATAAACGTGTAGAACTCTTTGAAAAGCCGATTGAGATCCTCGTCCCTGAAAGATTTCGTTCTCAACATCCCGATCATCGAAATCGGTTTTTCGCTGAACCTAAAGTACGGCCGATGGGAGCCGGTCTTGAACTTTACGGCCGCCGTAAAGATGGGAGCGAATTTCCAGTGGAAATCAGTTTGAGTCCTCTTGAAACAGAGGAAGGTAGACTCGTTTCGAGCGCTATTCGGGATATTAGTGATCGCAAAGAGGCCGATAATCTTCTTCGTGCGTCTCTGCGAGAGAAAGAAGCTCTTCTCAAAGAGATTCATCATCGCGTGAAAAATAACCTTCAAATTACTTCCAGCCTTTTACGCCTTCAATCCTCGGTGCTCCAAGATCCACAGAGTCGCGAACTTTTTTTAGAAAGTGAATACCGAATTAAGTCGATGGCGCTTGTTCACGAACGGCTCTATCAATCAGAAAATCTATCGGAGATCGATATTAGTGAATACGTTCAAAGCTTAGTCCCAGAAATGCTGCGATCCTTAAAACCCAAAACCTTGGACATTGAACTTAAGTTAGACACGCGTGAAATTCTTCTCAGCATTGACAAAGCGATACCTTTTGGCCTGATTACGAATGAGCTTATTTCCAATTGTCTAAAGCATGCGTTTAAAGGACGTACGAGGGGAATGATCTGCGTTTCTCTTGAAAAGCAAAATCACGAAATATTCCTTTGTGTTGGCGATAATGGAATTGGGGTCCCGAGTGGTTTTGATTTTAAGCGTACGAAAACGCTAGGTCTTCAAATTGTTAATGATTTGGTTATGCAATTGCGAGGAACCATCGAACAAATTTCCGACAAGGGTTCCGAATTTAAAGTGAAGTTTCCCGAATGAACAAGGTAAACGTAAAAAAAGCTCTGACGGTATTGATTGTCGATGACGAAATACTGATCGCACGAAATCTTCAAAGTACCTTGATCGATCTTGGTCATGAAGTTCCTGAAGTCGTTTGCACTGGAGAAGACGCTATTGATCGAGTTGAAAAGATTAAGCCTGACCTGGTTTTTATGGACATTCGACTCGCTTCTGGAATGGATGGCATCGAAAGCGCCCAGATTATCAAAGATCGATTTGCTATTCCGGTTGTTTTCCTTACCGCATACGCAGACGATGAGACCTTGGCCCGTGCCAGAAAGGTCGGGCCTTATGGTTATTTGGTTAAACCCATCGCCGAAAGAGACATTAAGATCGTTATTGAAATGGCTTTGGGAAGGCATGAAGCAGAACTGCTTCTTGAGACGAGTGAGCGAAGAAACAAACTCATACTTGATACGGCTTATGATGCTTTTATAGGAATGAATGAAGAAGGTCTCATTACCGAATGGAATCCTCAAGCCGAGCTCACCTTTGGTTGGTCTCGGACCGAAGTTATAGGTAGGCCACTTCGAGAAATCATCATTCCTCAGCAGTTTCGGGAGGCCCATTCAAGGGGATTGGAGAATTTTTTAAAAACAGGTCATGGACTGGTTCTCAATAAGCGCCTTGAAATGAGCGCTCTTCATCAGGATGGACATGAGTTTCCCGTTGAATTGACTATTTCATGTATTCGCTCAAATGGTCATTACCTTTTTAGTGCGTTTGTGCACGACATTACGGACCGCAAGGGAGCAGAAGCGGCTCTTCAGAAAGCGCATGATACACTCGAAGACCAGGTTAAAGAGCGAACGGCTGAACTTGAGGAGGCCAATTCGAGACTTATCGCTTCGAACGCTGAGCTCGAACAGTTTGCGGCGGTCGCAGCCCATGATCTTCGATCTCCTATCCGGGCCATGATGAATTGGATTGATATGTTAGAATTCGCTATTGCAAAACCGCGAGACCCAGAGATTGAACAGGCCATCGAATTTATTAGGGCTAATTCAAAAAAGGCCGATCAACTTATTAACGATCTTCTTGAAGTGGCTCGTGCGAACAAAGCAAGCGCGAGGATTGAACGAGTCGACCTAAATCGCGTTGTTCAAAATGTATTGGCGACCTTGAAAGAAAATATTGAAAAGACTTGCGCAGAATTATATGTCCAGAATTTACCGATTGTTTTTGGCAATTCCACTTATCTCGAAGCGATTTTTAGAAATCTTGTGCAAAATGCCCTGAACTACAGACACAAAGATCGATCCCCCAAAATATCCATAGGCTCTAAAGCGGTTCCCGAATCAGATTATTTTGAATTTTTTGTTCAGGACAACGGCATTGGAATTGCTAAAGAATATACCGGCAGAATCTTTGAGATGTTTAAGAGATTAAATTCTGAGTCCGATTATCCAGGAACAGGCATTGGACTTGCATTTTGTAAAAAAGCGATCGAATCGTACGGAGGTAAAATTTGGGTCGATTCTACTCCCGACGTAGGAAGCACCTTTTTCTACACCTTTCCAAAATCTTGGGGTGGGGGGGTAGAAAATGAGGCCTGACATTTTGATCGTAGATGATTCTCTCGATCAGCTTCAATTCATCGAACGCCTATTCAGGATGGTAGATCCTTCGCTCAAGGTTATTACGGCCACTGATGGTGACAAAGCGCTAAGTCTCCTGCGCTCGACTCCGGAGCGACCCAAAGTCATCCTGCTTGATCTACGAATGCCTGGTAAGAGCGGGCAGGAAGTTCTTTCCGAAATAAAGTCGGACCAATATTTGCAAACTATTCCGGTTTGTGCTTTTTCCAATGGTGACGTTCAAAACGACATTTGTGAATGCTATCGACTGGGCGCGAGCTTTTACTTTCAAAAGCCCGCCGGTCTCGACGAATCTAAGAAATTTGCGGATAGCTTTAGGGCGATTTGGTTTGGCTTTGCTTCATTTTGCAAAAGTGGATCGACGACGGAATAGAAGAAAAACGTCATTTGCTTCGGCCAGACTTGTACTGCTTATTGAAGATACGAAAGATATTTCTTCGATCATTGAAATCATTGCCAAGAAGATAGGTCTGAAGCTTGTCGTCGCTGAAGCGTTTACGACAACAAGAATATCTCGTTCTTAGTGAGTTAAAAGAGGATATTATCGAATCGAACCACCGAAAAAAGAAGGCCTTACGCAACGAGAAGTCTTTTTGGGGATGTTCTTAATCTGCTTCTAAATGGTCTAATCACTTGATTTTTAAGCCCTATTGTTATTAATCTAAGATTAATGTATTCTGGCGGTGAAAGGTGAGTTCTAAATATTCTCTCTCAGACGTCTTTCGCATCTTGGATGCGGACGACGGTACAAAAGTGAAGATTTATAAATCACGGGCTCTAGATAAAGTTGTGGAATTTCATCAAAACCATAAGAATCAGACGATTAATGCTTTAGAAGCCCATGCGTTTATCGTGAAATATTTGAAAACTCTGACTGCCAATGATTTTTCGAAAAGAACCTTATGGAAGAACGATTCCAGGCTCGTAATGGACGAATACGGAAAAGAATTTGAAAACGAACTTTGGTACATCAAATTTTGGATTGCAGACGATTGTTTAGAACAAATTTCATTTCATCCAGCTGAACGAGACATCAAGCTTGCCAATGGAAAAACTTTGAAGGCTCGAAAGCGAAAGGAGGGAACATCATGAGTAAATCAAACAAGCCATGCGGTTCTTGCGGTGAAGGGACTTTAAAGAAAGTAGACCTGCGAGGCGAAGTCTTGATGTGGCGAGATTTCAAAGCACTTCCGATAATAGACCCTTTTGAAGTTGAGCGATGCAATCATTGTGGAGATTTTGCATTGTCTGCGAAAGAAACAAAACGATTTGATGAATTGATGGAGTCCTCCCTTCGTCAGCTTGTGAAACTTTTCACCGATCAAATCATGAATGAGCGCGAGTGCCGACAAAAAGACGTGGCCGCAGTATTGGGAGTGAGCCCACAACATCTTGCCAACTGCTCTGTCGGTGGAAATAAACTAATGAGCTTCGGACTTTTTAATTTCTTGAGAACTTTAGCCAAAGATTCGGATGCTTGGGACCAGGCAAAGCGAGAGGAAATTCTCAGTCGATCTGAAATCCGAAAGTTTGCGCATTCGCACTGATTTGTGTTTGTAGCCATCGCGTAGCCACTTTCGTCTTCATACTCTTCAATTGGTTTGACTAAGGCGGGATCGTAAGTTAAAGATCGCCCCGGAGATGGCCCTATAACGATGAAGCGAACTATTTTTTTTGCTGTAAGCTTATTCTTTCCGGCTTCGATACTGGCCGATTTTTTTGATTCAGAAACAAATTCAGAGACAAACTGTGGAATTCATTTAGTTAATCTGCTAGCTGCTCCCGTCGCTCCGCCAGCTCCGGCGAAGCCGTCTCCGATTTTACCACCCCAAAAGGAGCCGTTTCCAAAAGATCCTCAACCTTTACGTCGAGTCCCGCGACGCCATCCAGAACGGCCTCTCAGACCAACTCAAGATCCAAAAAACTTAAAACCCAAGGATTTATTTACACAGTTAGAATATCCGGCC
>CAZSZT010000163.1:0-5025 GCA_964611175.1 uncultured Bacteriovoracaceae bacterium | reverse complement strand
GGGTTCTTCCCTTTTTAGTGTGGGTAAATTTAAAAAGCATTTTAGAAACAAGCACATAGCACTCGTCGTCTGTAATTTTCAAAGTTTCTATAACCGTAAGCCCGCCTCTTGACTAGTTTTGCTTTATTGTTGAAGCCTTCGGTTCGACCATTGGTGAGTCGATTTTGGAAGTAATTCAAAATCATTTCAGCCCATTTATGTAGGGTTTTGGCGAGGGTATTGAGTTCTTTAAGTTCACAGTTTAAAAAGTCTTGGATCATTTTGTGCAGGGCCCATCTGGCTCGATTTAAGCCCTTGATTCGGTAGAAGGCGTGCATCTTTTCTTTGGCAATCCAGAGTTCTTTGATTGGCGGATGTTCGTGTAAAAAGTTCCAGAGATCCGATTTATCGAACCAATCGAGTCGGTGACTTGCTTTTAAGAGCAAGCCCCTGAGTCTTCGATCTTTAGCGTATTTTGGCAGAGCTCTTCGATAGCGATTGATAGTTGGATGGAGCAATCGAATCACATGGAATTTATCGGCGATGAGTTTGGCATTAGGAAAAAAATCACGAGCGAAGTTTTTAAACGGATCGCAGAGATCCAAAACCACATTTTGAACTCTGTCTCTGCCAGGGATATGAGCTAGTTTTTCTTTGAGTCGATCACTTGTTTTGGAATCGACGATATCGAAGACTTTTTTGTTCGGGTAATCGACGATCATAGTCACGAACGGAATATTATTTCTTCTTCGCTTTTGAAACGAGTGTTCATCGATGCCGATGGTTTTAGGCCAAGGATAGCCATTCATTCTTACTTTCAGATCGAGCTGTTCATGAAGAGCGTTGTAGAGAAAGGCGTTGGAGCATTTGTAAGCGGTTTTTACTCGCTTAAGATCGGAGAAGTTCTCACACGCCCAAAGCAAAGAAGCTCGATAGCGCTCTGTGGTTCGTCGCCGCTTGCGAATGCCTGAAATGCTTTCCATAAAAGGTTTTTTACACTCTTTGCAAAAGAACCTTCGCTTTCGAACCGACAGTACGATGAGTTTTCCTCGAATCGGTGCGTCTTTAATGCGAACCCTTCGATGATCGTAAATAGTCTCGGTTAGAACACCGCATTTGGGACAGAAAGCATGTTTCTCGTTTCGTTCGCACTGAACAATGCTTTTCCATCGATCTTTAGACAGCCAATTCGTCAGTTTCAGTTCCGGTAATAAGATGAAATTTGATAGTCTTTGGTGAGGCATAACCCTGGGCTCCTTTCAAAAGATTAAGTTTCGACAACTCAATGCTATGAAAGTGTTCTGGTTATGCCTTCTATTTCCTTACTTAACGCGCCGCTTCCCACACTCAAGGGGGATGAGCCCCTTATGGAGGCCCTCTTTACAGGAAATGGCTTCTTTGCTAATTAAGACTCATTGTTTCAACGCAAACTAAAATAAAAAGGGGTGTTTAATGCGTATTCTTATTTGGCTCGCCGCCACTGTACTTTCGACAGGTTCTCTTAATTCTTCCATTTATGCTGAACCTATTGAGGACGCACAACAACGACTGGAATTAACGATTAGTTATCTCGATGAACTATCCCAAGAAATAAATTTTCAGAACGAAGCGACAGAACTTAAGTTTTTAAAAGCTCAACGAGAACTCGATCAACTTCGCACTTTGCTCGTCGATATTAAAGCTATTGTTAGCAAAGAAGGTCAGATCGAAAAGATTTTGGATCAAGCAGATTTTGTAAGAGAAATCATGGCGGCTTATCTTCATCCGGCCGAGTTTCCTTCCGGATCCTTCGTTTTAACAAATCCTGGCAAAAATGCCGTTGATATCGTTATCGATACGAACGTCATATTCGAAGAAGTCATTCGAGATCTTGGATTTATTGATATCGGAGGCAATGGAAAGGTTACCATTCGGTCTGGTCGAAACTACAAAAGTGAGTTCAATAAATTAAAGACCAAATATCATGCTCTTTTAACGAAAGCTTGGGCTATTGATGAAGACGATAAGCGCCTGAAGTCTCTCATTGAATGGGGGAAAGATACGAAGGTAAAACAAAGTGAAGAAGAGTTAGGATTTGGACAATCTATTATTTCATTTTCGGATTTCTAGAAAATATGGAAGGAAATCAGATTTTCGAAGATCTGATTTCCTTCCTTTTTAACCCAAATCCCCAAAATAAAATTTAAGATATTTTCTTCACAAAGTTTCTCCCCGGGACTAGTTCATTACCATCTATAAAGGAACAGATCGAAGATTTGTAAAAAGGAATCAATACCACATCACTCAGGACGCGATGGCGTTTTTTTATATACCGCAATTCCGTCAAACCATAGATCGTAGAGATACCTACGGGGGAAATTCAGTAGGGAGCCTTTCTTTTGATTTGAATATAACGCTATCGTTTTCTCCACAACTCCACCACCATCCTGCTTAGATCTAGACGGGCTTGTTAGTTTCAAGACGCTTTCATACAGTCGCTTCAAGGGCTCAACTATTTGGTAAAGAAGCTGGCCCTTCACGTTGATGGGTACGCCTTTCGTTTTTAGATCTGAAATGAATCGTTTAACATCTGGCCAGGATAAAGCATCATGAAATGCAATCGTTCCATTTTCATTTAAGAGGGTCTGCGCCATTTCAAAATCTCTTTTCACGGCTTCATATCGGTGGTCGCCATCTATGAATATGAAATCAAAATGCTGATTGTCGAGCTCCTCAAACAAAGGGCATCATAAAACTTTACTCCCCCGGTCTTTGAAAGCTCGATCGCGATATCTTTATTTTCAGGAATTTCGCTTGTTATACATTCATGAAGTTGGCTTTTTGTCTGGCTAAAAATTCGATAGGTCGAACAGAACATCTTAACTATTAAAGCCGAAGTGCTGTGAAATTGCTTCCGGTAACTTCGAAATTGATTCGAGAATCGCCCTTTTCCATTTCGGTCCACGTGAAATCGCATCTCGATATGCATCCAGAAGGGCTTCGTTCTGATCGTTCACCATAACCTCGATGAGTTGAGATGCCTGCAGTAAGTCTTTCGCTTTTTTTTGATGCTCGTTTTTCGTCCGATAAGGCGCAATAAGTAATTTGTGAATCGCAAAATGCTCAGGAGCAGGGACCGTGATGGAAATACCTCCTTTTGTTGAAAGAAGAACCGTTCGTATTGGATTTTGAATCAAATAATCTAAGAACCGAAGGGGAGTCGCTCCAGCCCCGCGAATACCAGGTTGCCTAGGAATCCGGGGCCCTCGCCCGATAAGAGGAATAAGAAGGTCTATTCGAATCCCATCATTTGTTACAAAAGATGGTGGCAAATTCTTGTGTGATAAAGCCGGGACCGGGCGACATTCGAGACCAGGTTGAGAGAAAAATTTGGAAGCTTCAAGGGGGATCTCGTGTGCCAATTCAATTCTCGGGTCTTGAGCAATATCTACGTCCTGGGTCCGTAGACTGGCCCTCTCAAGAATGACGCCCAAGATTCCACTGTAAGCGGCAAATGCGAAAGTTCCGACCAAAACTCCCCTGCCATCAATGAGTTGGGCATCGGAAAACTTGTTAAGAACGACACTCATCCGCGAATCCATCATTGGAAGTCCAGCCCGCGCTAGCATTCTGGCCAGTCTCGTTTCCTGCTCTTTCAGATTTGCCAATGTCGACAGATGGAGAGTCGTTTCCTCTCGGGCCTTCTCTACTTTCTTTCGAAGGGAGGGCTCATCAGGACCAACGTACTTTTGTTTTGCAACTCCGTTCTCATAGACCTGGTCATACCAGTAGATTTTCCCTTTCACCCGCTTTTGTACATAGATGGGGCGTCGCAGCGACCGTCGCTCGATATCGACTCTCGAGAAAACAGACTCCTGAAAATCGGCAAATAGCGTTTTTGCAGCTAAGTCTAATTCGCGACTCACAGTTATACGTTACACCATATTTAATTTAATTCAATAACGTATAACCCAATCGGTGAATAACGATTACCATCCAAATGACTCTCCCTGGGGAAAAATTTATGATAAACCCCTCTTATGTCCGCCTGCCCCGGAATAAGCCTTCAATATCCTACCCCGCCGGAATGGGTGGATTATGTCCTTCAAGATATCAATACGTTTCTAATCGACCATGCGGCTTGCGAACGAAAGGCTGCAGCAACGGGAATGCATTTTGTCGTTCGGTATCCTGATCGCCCGGAGCTTATCGATGCGATGATTCGACTCGCTCGCGAAGAGCTTCAACATTTTCACCAGGTTTGTAAAAAGGTTCTACGGCGTGGGCTTCAACTTTCATGCGACGAGAAAGATCCCTATGTCAACGCACTCATCAAGCTCGTTCGTCATGGTCGAGAGGTGCATCTACTCGACAGGCTTTTGGTCTTTGGCATTATCGAGGCTCGCGGTCATGAAAGATTCCGACTACTCGCTCAAGCCATTAGCGATTCGGAACTTAAGGATTTTTATACGAAACTTGCGGAGGCAGAAGCGAGGCACCACGAACTTTTTTTAGAGATGGCCAAAGTGTATTTCCCAGAAAAAGTCGTCCTCGATCGTCTTGACGAGCTTTTAAAGAAAGAAGCCGAAATTGTTCGAAAGCTTCCCTTCCGATATGCCGTTCATTAAGCAATCTAAAGCCGTTCGAAAGTATCTTGAAGTCTATCGAGAAGATTTCCATTCGTCAGAACTTTCTTACACTCGCACAGCTGATTTCAGCGTTGTTGTGCCAGCGAAAAATGAATCGGAAAAAATCTTTGAACTTCAAAACTCCATTCAATATGCGGCGGAAAGAGCTAAGGCTCGCGCTCTTTTAATCTATGTTGTCAATGCCTCGGAATCCGATCCGGAAGAAATTTATTTTCGGAATGAAAAACTTTTGAACATTCTGAAATCTTCGTCTCCCTCTTCGCAATCTGTGGATATCCTGTGTATTGATCGGACGACATCTTCTAAGCACTTTCAAAAAAAGTCTGGAGTTGGGCTCGCGAGGAAAACGGGTTTTGACTTGGCGTTATTTTTACGGGCTAGAGGGCAGATAGGTTCGCGCTGGATTCATACTACCGAC
>CAZSZT010000162.1:0-5026 GCA_964611175.1 uncultured Bacteriovoracaceae bacterium | reverse complement strand
ACATAACCAAATATGCAAACTGGCGTCTCTCGATTGAGCATCCTGGAATTTTGCATCTTCAGACAGAAGTCTTAAAAGATTTGAAATTTGATCGACTGGCTAAGGCGCTTATTGACGCCCCTGAAGTAACCGTCGATGTCGATAAGATCGTCATGGCAATGGATTTGGAAAGCCCTCAGCTTCTCGACGAGCTGGCGGCGGAAAGTAATGCTGATGTGTTGATTGCGATCCTTGGGGCTCTTCCTTATCTAAAGTTCGAAAGCCCTGGCAATTTATTTTATCTTCTTAAAAAATTGGAAACGCACTTTGCCGGCCTGAACGCAGAGAGTTTACTCACAATTAAGCTTTATCTTTATGATTACTGGATTTTAAAGGGCCAAAAAGACTTTTCATCTTTATCGACTGTCAATAAAAACCTTGGATTCGATCTCTCGAACGCTTTGGCACTCATGACTATTCATCAAAATTTCGAAGACGATCATCTCAAGTCCATTCTTGAATACAAGAACCCCTATTCCGTTCACTGGATTTGTCAGGATCAGCGATTGCTCTTACTTGAAATGGTGGATCGCTCTTCCTCTCCCAAGGCAAATGTCTTGCTCGACCAAATTTGGCGGGCGTTTGAAGTCGACTGCTTGAATCCGTTCAAGCTAAAGGAAGCATTAGTAAAAGGAATAAACCCATGAAGTTCACCAGCCTGTTTTTAATTTTTTGTGGGATAGGACCCGCTCTTTATGCACAACTCGATGAAACGGAAAGACTTGTTGTCGAAAATGATGAAAAGGAAAACAAATCTGAAGTCGAGATTCCCTTTTCTGTGGAAGAGTCGGAGGTGTCTGAGGGTGGGGGAGTAAAGCCCAATCCACTTATTCTTCTCGCGGGGTCTATAGATGGGTTGCAGTTGCTCGGGAATGATTTCTATTTTTACGTTGAGGATGGATACAGAAAGTATGTTCTCCCTCGTTATCACAGTACTCAAGGAAAAATGGAGTACTCCCTTAAGCTCTCTGTTTTGTACGGGAAATATTGCCAAAAGGATAATCGAGACAGAACATTTACCGAGAGTAAGTTGTTGGATTGTCTGAAGCAGCAAAATAGAAGTCTTGAGGAAGAACTGGGTAGATGGCATCAACTTTATGGATGGGATCATTATAAAAACTCTCTTATCGAGATTGTTGCTTTGACCTTATATAACCCCCGAAGGGTTACTGGGCTTATTCAAAGGAAAATGCCCGAGGGAAAGATTGAAACTGAAAGTCATTATCAAGTGGCCTGCACGAGTTGGCCGGAATATATTTCTGTTCCATCCCGGCCCAAAAATTTCAGTATTGGATCTGCGGCCAGAATGAGAAATTCGATTGCCTCTGCGGTTGATCAAATGAAGGAAATTCGAAAAGGACTTTTGAGTGATCTTTCGGTTCTAGAAATCCCCTATGGAGAAAGCTATAGCCCCGAAGATTCCATTGCCATTGGAAACGGGATCGAGTGGGAGATTAATTTTAATCACCGAATGGCCGATGAAAAAAGCGGCCGGTGGAAAGGAAGTGGGAGGACTGATCGAGGGCTTGAATATGACCCGGGCGATCCAGAAATGGAAGAAATGTATAGAAAGCGTGAGAGTGAGGCCGTTAGTCGATTGGAAGAATTTAAAAGCAAAAAACTCCTTACCCAACTCATCGGCCTCGGAATGAAGCGACGCATTTTAGAGTCTCTTCAATTGGTAGACAGGCATATTGGCATTTTAGAAATGGAGTTAGAAAGCCTGGATTATGCACTACACTCGGAATTTAATGCCATCAAAACTCGCTCCTTGGGCACTCTTGAAGAATATCAACAAATGTTCCAATCACGAGTGGAGCACGCGGATCTAAAAATGGATTCAGCCCGATTTTTTGACCCGGGCGAAGTCACGAAATTCTCGTCGGACCAGATTGTATTTATGGTGTCCAAGATTCTAAAGGAATTTGAATCCGTTAAAGACGAAGCCTCTTCCATAAGCGAAATGAAATTAAAACGTGTCGTTCAATTATTGCTCGACTTTGGAATCCAGGAGTGGGGTAGGCCGATTCCAAAAAACGCAAGAGTCCCCGGAGACTTAAACGCCGATTATGAACAAGGCTTAAGAAGCGATGTGATCGACGTCGTTTTGGAGCGTTACTTCCTGCTGGAGGATCAGGATCATCTTCCAACGCCATCTTTTGTTTACACGAATGAGCAGCGCGCCACCTTGCTGAAGCTCTATTCGGATATCTTGAGCTTTGGTGAAATGGCTCAGCGCTACGTTGGAGTCGTCTTGTTGGCGCACAGCTTTTGGCATCCTCAGATTCTATGGGATCTTGAAAGGTTGGATCCCGATATACTTTCGGAAAATGAAATTGATCGCCTGAGCTTAAGCGCTTTCGATGCCTTACCGTATATCGATCAGTTGTCGGCTCTTCAAGACCTTGAGAGCATTCATTCGAGAATCACGGCTCGGGCTCGCGCCAGCTTTGAGGAGCGCTTAAGGCTTCAGCCCGTAAACGTTGTGAAATTGGAGCTCGCCGATTGGGGGTCGAATCTCGAGGAAGCCGAGGCAGTTTACATCCGTGAGATCGAGAGCATCGAAAGTGCTCTTAAAAATAATCAGCCTTTGGTGGCTAACGAACGGCTCGCTGAGATGATCGAGAACTTGAATCTTCCCCAAGCCTTGGCGACTATTGGCCGCCTGAAAGTTTTTCCCGAAATATCCGATTCAAACTGGAAATCTTTATTAGAAGTTATTGCGAACCATTTTGAAACGAAGTGGAGTCGATTAATTGACGCGCAAGAAATATCGGCGGTGAGCCTGAATCCGTCCGAGGCTTCCTTCGACGCCGACGCGATAGAGTATGATTTGGAAGCGGCCGGCTATTATCTTTCAAGTCTTTCCAATCAAGTTTTGATCTTACGGAAAACATTGAGAGGAAGAGCGGAACTTTTACGAACAATTGCCGAAATTCACCTTCGAATGGATGGTGGTAGATCCCAAGCCTTGTCGATCCTCACAAAACTCGGTGGCCAATTGGAAACCGAGAGTCAGTTGGTCGTTCTATACAGCATTTACGAACCCTTCTTTGAGCAAATATTGGAAGTAGGCCTTGATCGAAAACTCGCTTATGAGGACTTAATAAATTCATTTCGAATTCAACCGGAAGGTTTCGATATTAATGACGTAAAAAAAGATATCGATCAAAGTACTATGGCTCTCCGTCACCTTCAGCTGCAGATCATTGCAGGGGGTGTAACCGAAGCGGAGAGTTACTTAAAATTCAATGAAAAGATAAAAGATATTCAGGAACGCATGAAAATAGAACTGATCAATGCGGAAAGGCGGATCGACAAATGAAAAAGATCTTAACAGGCTTTCTTTTAATTTTTTTGTATTTCGTTCGCGGCCAAGGGATTCGTGCGGACGACCCAGAGTTTCATCCATTTCGCGATTCTGGCGATTTTCTCTACAGCCATTACCATACGGAAATTCAGCTCGATTATGCCGTTCGCCTCACCAAACTTTTGGATTCCTATTTATCGAGCGTCATTGCACAAGTCAGCCGCAGTCGCGCGCAAATGACCGAGGCAATCACACGATACGAAGCAGCAGTTGTCGACTGGGAGTCATTTACAAAGGAAATCGAAGGTTCTGGAATCAAAACTGAAGCGGACCTAGCCCATTTTCGAACTAAACTTTTGGTGCTTCAGATTTCGTCCAGAGAACTCAATCGCTTGATCGAAAATCATCAGAAATTGCTAAACGATATGTCGGAATATGGTATTCGACTGGCCGATCCATTTTCGGCCGTGGAGTACGAAAGGTTGAGAGTTGGCGCGCCGGGAGATCAATGGAGACAAATGCATTTATTGTGGGCGTTAGACGTGATTCGGGCGCACTTTCTTAAAAATATGCCCGAAGTTTATACTGGGGCCGTCATTCCGGTTCCGGTGATTGTTCAGTTTGTTTCCTCCGTTCTTTCAGAAGCATCCATTCACTTGGAAAAACTGGGCCAGGTGAAATACACATTTGAGAAGTCTTCAGCGGATTATTTTGAGGTTCTTAAGAATGCCACAGAGATATTGAAAACCCAGTATCTGGAAGCTGGGAAGCAGCGAGGCTTAGCCCAGATATTTGATGGAACTTTCGTTCAGGAGGAGAGAAGCACTCTCGAGGCCTTAAAGGCGGGGGTGGAATCCGTGAATGAGCTTACACGGAATGTTTCCGAAAAGATCACGGCTCAAGTTTTTGAATTGATTCAGACCTCGAAGTTTATACGAGAAAAATTTGAGAATGCTTTGCCGAAAACACCGAGCGATCCTTGGAATATCACCCGAGCCGAAATGGATCAATTCACGACTTCCTACAAATCGACACTTCGGATGGCACGAGTTCTTATGGCCTCGGGATTAATGGTCGGAGATGATTTTATAAAAGCGGAGTCTGAACTAACTTCAGAGTGGTCCAATTGGAATGACTTCAAAACGAAAAATAATGAGCGTTGGGAAAATGATCAATCCGAATATGCTCTAGCACTCAAGAATCGGCTCGATACTATAGACAAGCGGTGGGAATGGCAGGTCTTTCGAAGGCAATTAGTTCTTGATTTTGCCGAAGGATTTTTAGCCCTTAGCCGGTTTGTAGTCGAAGCTGCTCAGAAGGGAGATTTGGAAGAAGCCGCCGTTGCCTTTATGTCGATCAAGGGAACACTGGGACTGGTCCGTGAGTTGCCAGAGGAGGCGCACGTAAAGCAGATCGATCGCTATATTACCCGAGCGGATAAATTCATCAAAGAATGGGGACCAAAACTCAAACAACTTTTAACTCCAGAAATTATCGAGGAAACCGAATATGTCTTCGGCCCGATGGTGGAGGAGTCCTAAAATGAAGACGGTTTTAAAGATTAGTTTTTATTTCATTTTATTTTTGGTTTTTCAGGGCACCTCTTTGGGTTTATTAACTGCGCAAGATTCTAGCGGTTCCGAAACTGAGCAGAATTCATCTCCAAGCAATTCTTAT
>CAZSZT010000161.1:0-5059 GCA_964611175.1 uncultured Bacteriovoracaceae bacterium | reverse complement strand
GGATCATGGCGAAAACTATCCATCAATTCAAAAACCCCAATTTCATAAGTTCTGTTCCCCCCAGACTCACTTTCTTGTAAAGATTCACCTTAAGGGTTGCTGAAGCGAGGTGTCAACGATGAAAGAAAAGAAGGCTCTCAAAAAAAACACAAAAAATATTTCGTCGGAGGATGGTCTTAGAACTAACGATTCTTTGATTTATCATGAATATGCTTCGATGGATAAAGCAAAACGTTTGCCTGGAAAAATCGAAGTCATTCCAAGTAAACCTTGCCTTACTCAACGGGATCTGTCTTTAGCCTATACTCCGGGCGTTGCAGCTCCGGTGATGGAAATCGCGAACGATCCAAAATCCGCGAGCCAATTTACTTCGCGAGCCAATCTTGTCGCTGTCGTCACGAATGGAACGGCGGTCCTCGGACTCGGAAATGTCGGGCCTCTCGCCGCTAAACCCGTCATGGAAGGAAAAGGAGTTCTTTTTAAACGTTTTGCTAATATTAATGTCTTCGACATTGAATTAAACGCCCCGACACCGGAAGAAATGATTAAAGCCTGCCAAATGCTTGAACCTACCGTCGGAGGAATCAATCTTGAGGACATTAAAGCTCCCGACTGCTTCATCGTCGAAGAAGCGCTTCGAAAATCTCTTAAGATTCCCGTCTTCCATGATGATCAGCATGGCACGGCCATTATTGTAGCGGCCGCTTTTATTAACGCATTGCGCCTCGCCAAAAAGAAAGCCGCTCACGTAAAAGTCGTTTTCAGCGGCGCGGGCGCGGCCGCCATCGCCTGTGCCAATCACCTTCAGGCGTTTGGAGTCAGTCGATCCAAGATCTTCCTTTGCGACAAAAACGGCGTCGTTCATTCCGAACGAGGAGATCTCGACCCGTACAAAAAACTTTATGCTCATAAAACGAAAGCTCGAACCCTTAAAGATATTATAAAAGGAGCAGACGTCTTTATCGGGCTTTCGGTTGGAGGCGTTGTGAATGCTCCCATGGTTAAGTCAATGGCCAAACATCCCATTGTTTTTGCATTGGCCAATCCGACGCCTGAAATTTCTTACGATCAAGCCCAAGAAGCCCGGGCAGACGCCATTGTGGCAACCGGACGTTCCGATTTTCCGAATCAAGTGAATAATGTTTTGGGATTCCCGTCGATTTTTAGAGGAGCCCTCGACGTTGAAGCCTCATCGATTTCCGAGGAAATGAAAATGGCAGCTTCGAAGGCATTAGCCGATCTCGCCCGTGAAGCGGTTCCCGAATCCGTTTCGGTGGTCTATGGTGGAAAGAATTTTGTTTTTGGCCCGGAGTATATTATTCCAAAACCCTTTGATCCCCGTGTTTTGCTTTGGGTAGCTCCGGCGGTAGCCGAGGCCGCCATTAAATCGGGAGTTGCGAAAAAGAAAATCGATATTGAAAAATATCGAGAACATTTAGCTCAAACCATGGATCGATCTCGACAGATCATGAATATCGCCGCTTTAAAAGCTCGAAAAAAAAGTCGAAAAATCGTCTTTCCGGAAGGACATCTTCCCAAAATCATTAAAGCGGCTCATATCTTAAAGGAAGAAGGAATTGCGGAACCCATTCTCCTTGGAAATCCAAAAGAAATCTCGAGTATCAAACGCTTTTTGCAGTTGAGTCCTCGCGGCTTGACCATTATCGATCCGGAGACGGATACACGCTCTCAGAAATTTGCGGAAAAACTTTATCTGATGAGACAACGAAAAGGTCTTCTTTTGCGGGAGGCGGAGCGGCTTCTCACTCGAAAAACACATTTTGGTTTAATGCTCGTGGAAGAAGGACTGGCGGATGGTTTGGTTTCGGGGGTTTCAAAATCGTATCCAGAAACGATTCGCCCCACGCTTCAAGTGATCCCGCTTCGCCCCAAGTATAAAGTGGCGGCTGGACTTTATATTATGATCTTTCGAGATCGGGTTTTGTTTTTTGCAGACACCACTGTGAATATTGAACCAAATGCCGAAGAGCTTGCTGAAATTGCCCTTCAAACGGCAGAAAAAGCCGAGTTCTTTAATGTGGAACCTCGAATTGCCCTGATTAGCTTTGCTAATTTCGGCTCGGCCCCCCATCCGATCAATTACAATATCCAAGAAGCTGTTCGGATTATCCGAAAAAAGAGACCTGACCTTACGGTGGATGGAGAAATGCAAGCCGATACGGCCGTGGCCTTTGATCGACTGACGGACTATCCTTTTTGCCAATTGAAGGAACCCGCAAATGTTTTGATCTTTCCGAATCTTGCTTCGGGTAATATCGCTTACAAACTTCTTCAGCGACTGGGGAATGCCGAGGTGATCGGCCCCATCCTCATTGGCCCTTCGAAGCCTGTGCATGTTCTTCAACAAGGCGCGTCCGTCGAAGAAATTGTTCGGATGGCAACGATTGCAGCGGCCGAAGCGAATAGTCCTGAATTGAAATAGATGATTTCACCGACCTTTTCGTTCAAGACACGTGCTGAGAACGTTCACCTCGCCGAAAGAACGGATTGGGATATTCTTATCGTCGGAGGTGGAATCACCGGTGCGGCGGTCGCTCGGGACGCTGCCCTTCGTGGCTATCGCTGCCTTCTTTTGGAAGCCCGAGATTTCGCTTCGGGAACGAGTTCTGGATCCTCTAAGCTCATTCACGGTGGATTACGATATCTTGAAAATTTTGAATTTAAGCTGGTTCGCGATGCGATTAAAGAACGAGAAATCTTAGAATCCTTGTATGCTCCTTTTGTCAGGGACCTTTCTTTTGTTTTTCCAACTTACAAAAAAACCCCGCCCCCGCGTTGGAAATTGAATTTTGGCCTTTTCCTTTATGACGCTTTTTCAGGCTTTCGCGTGCGACACTCCCATTTGGGTAAGCAAGAAACTCTCGATCGTTATCCTTTTCTCCGCCCCGATTCCCTGACCGGATCCTGCTCTTATACGGATGGTTTTGCGGAGGACTATCGACTCGTGATGGAACTCATCAAATCGGCTCATCGGCATTCCGCCGTTTGCTTAAGCCGAGCCTCCGTGATGAGGATTCAACCAGAAGATGAAAACGTTCTGCTTGAAGTTGAAGATCATTGGAATAAGCGAAAATTTCAGGTCAAAGGGCGATTTCTTTTCAATTGTGCGGGACCCCTCTCGGATTCCATTCGAAAATATTTAAATTTGCCGCCAACTCTGGAACTCACTCAAGGCGTTCATTTCGTCATTCCGAAAGAAAAGCTCCCAATCGAAACGGCCTTTGTTATGTCGGATCCGCGCCTTCATCGAATTTTGTTCGCCATCCCCTGGAATACGGTCACGTTTTTGGGCACAACGGATACTCCGATTGAGAATCCAAGAACGGCCAGGGCGCTTCGGTCGGATTTGGATTATGTTCTTCAAATTGCCAATCAACACTTTAACGTTCATCTCGATGCAAAAGATGTGATTCAATCTTGGGCGGCCGTTCGCCCGCTTATCCGCCCGTCGGATTCGGCGACGCCTTCTCAGATTTCCAGAGAGCATCATATCGAAGAAAATCCAAAAAATATTTTTCATATTTTAGGAGGAAAACTCACCAGCCATCGGCTGATGGCCGAAGAAGCTTTGGATCGAATTCCAAAATCTTTTCAAAAAAATTCCTCACGAACCTTGAAAATCCCGCTTCAAGATCAAGTTTGGAAGAATAGCGAACAAGACCCCCTTTCCCTTCATTACGGACTTTTTAAAGAAGATATTTTAGAAATCGATCATGCTCGAAATCTCCATCGAAAAACGATAGGGTCCGAAATTCCTACTTTAGAAGCAGAAGTTCTCTATGCGATCGAGTATGAAATGGCTCTGAGCCCTCTAGACTTTATGAGACGCCGATCTCCTTTATATTATCAATACCCAACACAAGAAGTGGCGGAAAGCGTTTGCCGAATTTTTTCTAGAGAAATGAATCTGAAAGATTTAAGTAAGGAGACAATGCTTCAAGAAGTTTTGAATCAGTACCAATGGGATAGCGAAGGTTTTAAGTGAAAAAGAGACAGCCCGAACGCATTGCCATTATATCGGATGGAACCTGCGACACCGCTGAAACCTATGTTCGTGCCATCTTAGCGCAGTTCAACCGCTCGGAAGCAGACCTTGTTCGAATCCCTAAAATTCGTGAAGAACAAGATCTGATGAAAGCTTTGGACAAATTTCATCCGCCTTATCTCATCGCTTTTACTTTTGCCACGGAACGCCTTCGAAAACTCATGTGGACGGAAACCAAAAGAAGAAATCTCCTCTCGATTGACATTCTGTATCCGGCCGTTGATCTCTTTGCAAAATTTTTTCATACGGATCCCACTCAAGCTTTTGGAGCGCTGCACTCGACACAGGCCATCAATTACTTCGAACGGATGGAGGCCATTGAATTTACCGTCAAGCATGATGACGGAATGCGGCTGTCCGATTTGTTTCAGGCGGAAATTATTTTAACCGGAGTCTCTCGAACGTCTAAGACCCCAACCTCTATGTATCTGGCTCACAAAGGTTATCGAGTAGCCAATGTTCCGTTGGTTTTTGGAATTGAACCATCGGAAGTTTTAATCAAAGCCCATCAAGCGGGGGTTCCTATCATTGCCCTAACGCTCGAAGCCGGTTATTTGGAAAAAATTCGTCGCGCTCGGTTTCAGCGCCTTGGAACCTCTTCATCTCAGTCGGATACGTACGTCGACCTCAAAAGGATCGTGGAAGAACTGGAAGCGGCGCATAAACTTGCGCGTCGAAACAAGTGGCCGATTCTTGATGTGACGAATAAAGCCATCGAAGAAACAGCCAGTGAAATTCTTTTACTCGTGGCACCCAAAGAAGGATAATAGGGTAATCTACGATCTGAATCTCACTTTGAAACATGGAGGTTTCAAATATGAAAAAAACAATGCTTTATACTTTTGGTATTTTAGTTTTTTCGAGTGTTTTTGCTCTTCGAGAATGGCTCCTCCACCAAGAGATGATCTCGACCATGAATCTCCTCCGATCTCATATCACTCAAACTATTTCTTCCGCTCAGACGGCGGAGCGTGTTCGGGAACTTTCCAAGTC
>CAZSZT010000160.1:0-5060 GCA_964611175.1 uncultured Bacteriovoracaceae bacterium | reverse complement strand
TTCTTTCCTGAGTTTGAAAGCTTCCTTATCGAACCTTCTGGGTTTAAGATAGAGGAATATCGTCGTAAGTTTTGGGGGGCCTAACCATGTCAAATCGTTTTAAACTTCTTTTCCTATTTTTCTTAGCGGGAGTTCTTTCGGGTTGCGCCGTAGAACATCCAACGACTAGCTCTTCGGAGAGCACCAGTGGAGATGACGGTGAAATTGAAAATGTTCCGAGTACCGACACCTTTGCCGTCGCGGTCAACACGAATGAAAACTACGATATTGTGATTTCCCGTGAAGGTGACGGTTCAACGACTTGTTCAGCAGCTTCCGGCGAAGATGTTCTTTGCGTGGTCGACATTGAAGAACTTGATCTTTACTACCATGGTCTCACCCTTAACGATGCTCTTCCCGGTGATCTTTGCGATTATCGAGGCTTCCTTCCTTACTTTTATCAGCGAGCTCCTATTGGTTATATGCCCTCGATCGTGATCCATGAAGTGGACGACGAGGGGAACATTCTCTCGGTCGACCCAGACGCGATTACCGGAATCGGATCGAGCGCGGCGGCGGCCGATATTTGGTATTACATTAACGGCGATTGGGTGCGCCACAATACTCTTTATGGCTCATCTGCGCTGACCGACACGAACATGCGTTGCCCGAACGATTACACGAATGTTTGGACGGACGGACAAAATTGTTGTTATGGAACGTATACTCGCATTGCACGAGTGAACGATGGTTCCGATATTACCACCACCACGACCACACCGAGCTGGGGAGCCCTTACGAATCTTGCCAATTGTTTTGAAGGTCCAGGCATCGATGATTACACACACAAACTAAACACTGGCCTTCCCGCCTACCTCATCTCGGCGGTCGATCCGACCGATGGGCTTTCCAATACGTTTGAAGTGACAGCGCCCATTCAAAAAACAGCCATTCATCAACACCAGGTTTATGCCGCCAGCTACTTCGAGCCCTCGAGACATTCTAGCGATGCGCCAACGCCTACACGAGTTTTAAGAAGCACGGGTCTTTGGTACTCGACCTATATCGCGAGACAGTCCGCTTACTTTATTTACGACTGTCTGGATCATGCTCGGGAAATAACCGCGCGCATCCGCGTCTTAGTTCGAGAATGGAATCTTCAATCGGAACTTGAGAAACTTTTGGCGGGAGACAATACTGCGACGCCAGACACCCATGACACCTTTGAGACCGGTCCGGGACAGGACGATAATCATCCGACCAATGATCTCAGCCCGCACAATGACTTTCGCGATTGGGATGACCTTTCGCAAGGCTGGGATCCGGGTGTCCATTCCGAATCGGCGTTATCCTGTACTTCTTTTGGTTTTGCAGCGGCCATCTGTTTGGATACGGACATCTTCTATAATCCACATGCCATTTATCTGGGCTTTTAAGCCTAACGAACTGTTTAAATATAGGGGCTGACAACTCAGCCCCTTTTGTTTATCCCTGCCTATAAAAGCGGGGTCCATGGGTATCAAAGCATTACAGACTATTTTTTTAGGTCTCCTAGGGGGAATATTTTTTGCGGTCCCGTTAGCCAGTGCTCAAGCGGACCTAGGGCCCTACGATGACTTAGACGAAGTTCTTAAAGCTGAATTTATTCGTCATCTTAAGTATCTCTACGTTCTCGGTTCCGAGGATCCCGCCGCCGAAGCCCCGGGGGTTTTGTCAGTTCAGACCGAACGCCTTCAGCGCGTCAAACAAATAGTTGATGAGGTGGCGGGCCTATCGCCGGAACTTTTACACGAACAAATGCGACAAATTTATTTTTTGGATCAAGCCGTCACCGACTGGCTTCACGATTTTCGGTTTGGCTTAGGTTTAGATGAACCTCAAATCGCAAGGATTTATGAGCAGCTACTTGAAAGAATTCCAACTCTAGAAAAGCGAAATTTCGATACTCTGATTGCTCGAATGAAAATAGAAATCCAATTTCGAATTCATTCTCTTCAATTTCCGGTTATCCGTGAGGCCATGATTTTGCCCGGGCTCTGGGGGTCATCTTTTACTCATTATTTAGAAAGTTTTCCGGAATCACCGTACCATCAACTCCCTCCCGATATTCTTCATAAAATTCGCGAAAAGGCTGTCTTAAGTCCCGAGGAGTATTCGAAGATTTGGACGCTTCAGGTTGACGACCCCGAAAACCAAGTAGCCTTTTTGTTTGCTTATCTTCGATATCGCGGTTTTGGGAATCTCCAAACTGACTATAAAATAAGATCACTGACTCGGGATCTTTTTGAGGGCTACTTGGACGATGCCGTCATCGCCACGAAGGCCTTTGCTGAAGAATTTTCGATTGACCCCTCGATTCTCGATCAAATTCAGTTTGGTTCTAAAACCCGAGAATTTTTATGGCAGATTTATTCGACGTCATTTGAAATCCAGTGGTCACCTGACTGGGATCTTTCCTGGAAGAAGATAAAATCAAAAACTGCCAACATCCGGGGTTTCCCGTGGGTTATCGAAAACTTTCAGGACCGTTGGCCTCCATTCGTGAAATTTGATCCGGAAAACCAAAGCCTTGAAGATCGTTTCTTTTATGAAATCGATACGATGATGGAAGAAAATTTTTATCAAGATGTCGATTATTTTCGAGCCTCCTATGAGCAAATTTTTAACGGTGACTGGGTTCATTTGGATGCTCAATCTTTCGCTTACTATCGACTTTCTAACGAACTGAGACTCCTCCTGGGAGCAAGGCTCTTTCCCGATCTCACAACTCTCGAGGCCTCGACCTTGATCGAGAAAAGATTTTTTGAATTAGGTCCCGATGAACAAATGAGTTTGATGAATCGGATCTATCCCGACCTTGAAGGAAGTCTTCGTTATGCCAAAATGTTGGGCGATATTGACTTATCGAGCGTTAAGGACCGAAATGCCTGGCATAAACAACTCGTCAACGATTATTTAAACACCAACGACGAAATTCATTTGGATGATGTCAAGTTTCGAGTGCTTTTGGACGGCAAAACATCGGTTCGAGATGTTGAATTTGAGCGAAATCGAACGAAACAATTCATTCAAAAAGCGGCCCAAGAAAACGAGGATCTTCTTCAAGATTGGTTTCCGTCTGGGTTGGTCAATTGGTTACAGATTCAGTTTTTTCCATACGAAAATTTCTGGGAGGAAGAAGGCTTAAGATATTCTGATCAGCAGAGGCGAGAAAAGTTAACTCGAACGAATCTTCACGAGCTTCAAGAATTAGACAAAAAGTATAAAGAAGAAAAATCAGAAGCCGGCAGATTGAAAATTCTAAAAGAAATTCAGACTTTGATGGCTGGGTTTAATCAAAATATAAGTCAAGCCAGCCCCGACTATTCTTCGCCCTCCGTCTATCTTTCAGGTTTTGTTTATGGAGCTTTACCCCATGATCGAAACGATCTCGCTCGAATTGCTAAAAGTATAGGAACCGGATTTTTATTTTTTACGATCACCCGTTATATCGGGGGAAAAGAGGTGGCTATTTTTATTTTAGGAGACACGGGGCTAAGAATTCTTAGTTCTCGCTTTTTGGCCGATGGAGATTTGGAGAGTGGATTTTCGTCTCCTCTCGGATTATGGACAGCGGAATTTCTACAGTCAGCACTCCAGATCGGTGGTCGAGTGCTTACCGGTGTCGATTCGGAAAGGCTCTCGGGTTATCGTGAGTTGGGCCAACTTTCGGCAGATTTGGCTTGGTTTTCCACAGGTTCCCTGCTTTCTCATAAAATTTTTCCTTATCAAAGAATTTGGGCGCAGCGAAAAATTGAAAAATTACGGTGGCAGATCGATGCCCATCAGGAACTCATTGTCAGATCACGAATGAAAATTTCTGAATTGGAAGGACAGATTGAAAGAAAGAAAGCTGAACTAACAGGAGATAAAACGGCTCTGGAAGGAACGACGGCTTTTACGGAAAGACGTTTAGAGATCGCGGGACTCGAAAGACAAAAGCGAATTCTTTTGGATGGAGAAATTCAGTACCAGGGTCGAGCGGAATTTTTTATTCGCCAAACAGGAGATTTAAGCCTTCAGATCGCGAAGAAATTCATGCCATTGACTTGGATAAAACCCAAAGGATATGGAGTCGAGTTAATGAGCCGATCGCGAGGAATTTTCCGACGCTTCGACCGGCTTTCTCAATTCGGTATTAAGCAGTTGGAAGAACATATCGAATATCTACGCCGCAACATCGAACGTACGGAAACAAGAGGGTTTACTTTCGAAGCGCGACCGGCCGAAAGCCTCGAATATGAAGTCTTTAAGACGACGCTTAAAGATCTTCGAAAGCAACAAGAAATGATCGGCAGAAACCGGCGGAACATCGAAAGAGCCCTGGAAGCCAAAAACTATGACAGAGCGACTTCTGCACTTCGAACGGCCGCCCTTGCCTTCGAAAGCAGTGCAAGGAATATGGATCTTTTATTGGATGCCGGTAAGCGCCCCAAGACTTTGTCCGTGCGAGAACAGTTTTTGTATCGATTCGAGCCGTATCGAAAGGTGTTCAGTCTTTTCCCAAGGCGAAGAACCAATACCATTCTTGAACCCCTTGAAGACGCATGGAGCCGACGGTTTTTTGCGAGGTCTTATTTAAGACTTTCCGAGCAAAAACGCTTGCTTCAATCAATGAGTCAAGATCTGGCGGATGGAATTCGCAGGCAAGAACTTCCTCGATCGCCTCAAATGATCGAAGATTTGGAAATGATCGGACTGATTTTACGGAAAGTCGAAATACGATTGAAAGAACTTAAGCCACTTTTCGATATTTGGATATCGAACTGATAACTAACAAGCTAGGGGGCTATAAGAAAAGGTCAGAGCCCGAGCCATAAAGAGACTGGTCTCGTGCGGAAGGGAACTCGCTTGAAGCTGTTGAAGAACGGCGCGCTCATCGTCTTGAAGATCAAAACGTGGCAAGCTGAGGCCAATCTTCCGAACCTTAAGGGATCGAATCGTTTTTTCAATATGGTCTGAAATCTGATTCCAACGAATCTGGCCATGTTCGAAGGTTGGCAGCGCATCCTGATCTGAAAGATTTCCACCTCCCAAAAGAA
>CAZSZT010000159.1:0-5061 GCA_964611175.1 uncultured Bacteriovoracaceae bacterium | reverse complement strand
AAGCCCAAGGACTCTGTCACAAAATATCATTTAACTTTCGAGCCGATTTTAGATGGCGAAGATTTACGGGAGGCCCAGACTCTTTTGGAGAGACGCCATGGATCAAGTGCCCGTTTAGTTCCACTTCCGATTACAAGGGCTTCATTCTCTCTGACTGAAAATTACGACAAGGTTGCACCCATCGATGGGCTCCAGATTACAACGCCCTTTCAAGTTTTTCTTCCGGAGTGGAAAGGTGATACTCATAGTTTTAATCAAAGATTTTCAGTAGTCATGCAGGGCAACCTTTATATGGCGGAACCCGCAATGAGCCGATTTATGACAAATCCGGCGTCAAACGCATTTGTTGGGACGATGCATTACGGGTTTCGAGGGATTCAAATGCCGTTTAAGGGGCACGCAGTTGTCAACGCAACACAGTTCATTCGCTCTATTAAAACACACCTTCATGCAAGCGGTTTTTTTACATCGCTTGATATCAAAGCGGCCATTGAACGGATGAAAAATAATCAATCCGTTTTTATCGACGTTGAAAAAGATGAAGGCTATGAATCTCAATTTTGGGAAGCGCTTAAAGAAAAATTAATCGAAAAGATTTTCGTTCCTGCTCAAAACGCGCCCGAGCAGTTTAAAGGTCAATTGTTTTCTTTCCGAGGGGATTATGTGGACGGAGATCAAAACGTGACGATAGCTGTCGATCTTAAGGAAGAAATCATAAAGGAGTATTCTGGAAATGTGGCTATTGCGGCAGGAGATTTTGATGCATCTCTTCTCGATCCTCATATCCGATATATTTGTGATCGATGGGCAAAATACAATCGTAACACGGAAAAATGCGAAGACGTTTGTAAGCCAGGTATCGAGTATTATGATCCCAAAACAACGGGGTGCTTCCCGGCTTTTGGTGGGGGTCTTTGAAAGGAGATCAATCCCGAAATGGATACTGTGAAGGGTTTGTCTATCCGAAAGCAGATTACGGACAGGTAATCAAATTCCCAGTTGTTTTCGAAGTTTCAGGTGGGCGGTGTATCAGCAACGAATGCGCAACTTAGGAAGGTTCACATAATCTGAGAATTTAATGCCCCCCTCCTTTCGAGGCGATGCGGTTGTGATACGATAACTTTGTCGGTTCAAGGGGGCGGGTATGTCGTTCGTTATCGCTTTTTTAGCAGTCATTGGAACTACTTCGGTCAGCGTAAAAAATCTTTGCGACGTGAATGAAGCAGCTCTGAATTATGCAGCGCCTCAGGTACAGGTTCAAGTCCATGAGAATCAGATTTCGGCGGTGACTTCAACGAACGAGCCCATTCTTGTGCCGGGAGGTAAAACGTACTTTCAAGAAACGGATTTAGTGCCAAGTCTCCAGATCTTTCCGGCTAGGAATGGTGCGGATTTGAAGATTACTTACCGCAATACGTTTCCGGATGCCCGGTCTCTTGGAAAGATTGTCTTAAAGGGATTTCGTTTGGGGGAGAGTATTCGATATCTTGATTTTCGGCATACGCAGGAGTGGGTTTCCGTGGATATTTCCGCAGGGAACTATTTTAGTCCAGCCTGGAAATATCCTATCGATCTTTACAGCCCGGTGATGGCCGCGTCCGGGTCGAATTATATCGTCGGTGCAAGTCTTCAATATTCTCTTGAAAAATACGATCACGAAATTCGAACTTTTCTTTGGTCGAAGGTTCAAGACGGGGCGCAGGAAGTCAATCTGGAATTTCGCATGAACGAGGTCCTCATTCCTCCCGGCGCGACTCGCATTTATATTCTGTCCTTTCGTGTACTCTCGCCAAATACGGATTGGATTTATTCTCTTGTTCCGTATCGAAATTTTTTCAGACAGCAGTATGGACGCATTCTGATGACAAGAGATCCTCGGCCCGTGGCGGGGCCATCTGCCGCGAACTCGGTTCGACTGAGTGAATTCAATACCCATGGTTTTGGACCTGCTTCGTTAAGGCCGGATGTTCATGGTTATCGGCCTTGGGCAGATCAAATTAAATCGTATTCGTCGATGGGGTTTACGCGTGTCATGTTTTGGGCTCCGACGGGGATGTTTTTCACCTATAGAGAAAACAATTATCCATTCCCCTTCATGACCCATATGAAAGATATTCCGCTGATGGAATCGACAAAGGCAGAGTTGGCATCGATTCCTTCTCCAAATTATCAAATGGGGTATTGGTGGGGGCGCTCGAATCAGGTGATGCGTGGATGGGATGTGGAGGAATTTGAAATTCTGGACCCTCAAAATCCCTCTCATGTGGAAGCGGCCTTCGCTGAGTTAGATCGAGTCGTAAGTTTAGGTGGAACGATGGTTGGCCTCGATGCTTTTTCAAAATTAAGCCCTAAGAAGCAATTGGTCTGGCTTAACAAGATGCGTGCACGGGCTCCCACGATAAAATTCATCACGGAGCCTTCGAATTCTGACTATATTCATGTTCATGTTCCGACTTTTTATTTGTCCAAAGATATTCATTCAGAAAATCGATTGGCGGATTTTCTTGTTCCTGGGCACGAGTCGTGGGCTCAGGTGCCGGGGCCATCCGGAACGACCGAGACTGAAATCCGGTTGGAGGCGCGCCGTGTCGCGAGGCTAGGCTTCGCTCCCGTGCTCATGAAGACCATTTCGGTTGGTCCCGAAGAAAATGCCGCAGAGTCTTGGAATGTAAGCGTTCCAAAGTCTCTTAGGGATCCCTGCTATAGTTATGGTTCCGGCTCCCAGTAATAAGGGTTTTTCAGGAGACTATTTTACGCTAGTGTTCTGGGATTATGATTCATGACTCTCAGTATCTGGGCGAAGGCTTTAAACTCGTTGAGCTGGAACATCAGTACGGTAAAAATGTTCATTTGCTGAGTCATCCCTTTTATCAAACAATGATCCATAAGTTCTGTCGTGAGGCGGTCGTTCAGCCTGAAGCCAATCGAATGGTGAGAGAGCTTTCATCTTTCTTAATGACTCAAGCGGCTTCTGCTTTGCTTCCGCAAAAAGTGGAAAGAATTCAAACAAGGATGAAGGCCTTTCATCCCGAAGCGGAGTATGAAGCGAAAGTGATCGATTCTTCAACTCGCGTGGTGGTCGTTGATTTGATGCGGGCGGGAATTTTGCCGGCCCAGGTATGCTTTGAGTTGCTTCACGAAGTCATTTTTCCTAAGAATCTTCGACAAGATCATATTTTGCTCAATCGAAAGACGAACGAGGCTGGAGAAGTGGTGGGGGTCCATATTACCGGGCACAAAATCGGCGGCCCTATTCAGGATGCCTATGTGATCTTTCCGGATCCGATGGGCGCCACGGGGTCTACCTTAGATGGAATTATGGATGTTTACGAAAAAAATTACGGCAAACCAAAAAAATTCATTGCGCTTCATTTCATTGTCACACCTGAATATTTAAAGCGAATGAGAGCCCGCGCGGATTCGTTAGAAATTTTTGCCCTTCGTCTAGATCGTGGTTTGAGTGCTGCAGATGTGCTTCGAACGAAGCTAGGGGAAAAATGGTCGGAGGAAAGAGGCTTGAATGAGAGACATTATATTGTGCCGGGAGCCGGCGGCATCGGTGAAATTTTAAATAATTCGTTTGTATAGGAATCTAAAGAAATGAATTCGAAAGTTCTTTTGTCGGAGGCCAACATCAAAAAACGTGTTGAGGAATTAGGAAAGCAAATTTCGGAACATTATAAGAAAAGAAACGCAAAAGAACTCGTCGTCATTGGTGTCTTAAAGGGAAGCTTTATTTTTTTGGCGGATTTGGTTCGCCAGTTCAGTCTCCCCTGTGAGATTGATTTTGTTGAAGCATCGTCGTATGTCGGCACGAGTTCTTCTGGGGAGGTAGCCATTAAGCGAGATCCGCCGATATCTCTTGAGGGAAGAGATGTCCTTTTAGTGGAAGATATTATCGATACGGGTTTAACGATGGTGAAGCTTTTAGATCATTTTAAGTCACGGAACGCTCAATCCGTGGCGGTATGTTCTCTTTTATTTAAGCCTTCTCGTACCAAAGAAAAGGTCCGTATCGACTTTCTCGGTTTTAAAATTGACGACCATTTTGTTGTTGGCTACGGACTTGATTTTAATGATCGATATCGCGAATTGAAGGATATTGTTATTTTAGACCCAAAAGAGGGTGAGCATTCTTAGAAAGGTAAATGGATCATGCAAGAAACCACGATTATCTCTACAAAAGACGCTCCTGGAGCTATCGGCCCTTATTCTCAAGCCGTTCGAGTGGGACAACTCTTATTTTTGTCTGGTCAAATCCCCCTTGATCCTAAAACTCAGGAACTGGTTAAGGGTGATATCAAAGCTCAAACGGAACGAGTTTGTTTGAATCTTCAGGCGGTCCTTCATGCGGCAGGTCTTGATTTTCAACGTGTTGTCAAAACAACCTGTTATTTAAAAGATATGAATGAGTTTGCGGCTTTTAATGAAGTCTATGGCCAGTACTTCGGGGCCTCTAAGCCAGCTCGAGCGACGGTTCAAGTGGCGCGTCTTCCAAAGGACGTATCGGTTGAAATTGATTTGATCGCCGCGTTTTAGAAACAGGATTCTGCTTCGCTAAGCTCCTTATTTTGAGCTAACCTTTCGAAGTGTCTATTTCAGGCCTTCTAAAGACCATGAGTCTTCCCGAAATCCTTCAATGGGTGAAGTTTGGTCAAAAAACCGGAACGATTGTCTTTGAGCATCGTGGGATTGTTAAAAAAGTTTTTGCGGAAGACGGTCTTATCGTGTCTGCAAGTTCGAACGACCCCAAAGAATATTTGGGGCAAATACTGATTTGTTTTGGCTGGATTACCGAGGATGTTTTAAACGAAGCCTTTAAAAAGCAGGCGAGTTCTGGAATGCTTTTAGGAAAGATCTTATCCGAGCATTACGGGATTAAGCCGGATCAAATCATGAAGGCTCTTCGAATTAAAATTGAAGAGACGGTTTATAATCTCTTTCTTTGGGAAGACGGAAAATTCATTTATTCGAATGGTATTTCCCAGCTGCGGGAAAACGACCGGCTCGAAGCGGCCATTACCATTGATCAGGTCACCTTTGAAGGGGCGCGTCGTAACG
>CAZSZT010000158.1:0-5075 GCA_964611175.1 uncultured Bacteriovoracaceae bacterium | reverse complement strand
GGAAATCTAAAATACAGCGCATTAAATAAGTGTCCGAGAGGGAGAAGAGGTAGGAGGTATCCAATTGGCGATCGATCTTAGCTAACCAGTAGTAAAGACCTGGAGTCATTTCGGAGGCTTTTCGTTTATTCACAAAATCATAAATCAGTCCGGAAAGATAAAGATTCTGAAGAACATGATATTGCTGAAAATGTTTTTCAGCAAATTTTTCGAGTTCTTGAGCTTTTACTTTTAAGGGATCCGGCCATTCCATTTTCAGCATTTCGTTGACGCTCATGATATTGGAATCAATTCCCACTTTGAGACTGACGGGCCACTTTCGATAATTCGATATCTTCAAGAGTTCCGCCTTTGTTTTTTTTAGATCTCTTTGGCTTCGCACAAGGATACTCATGGTTCTCTTAAGAGCTTGATCCAAACTCTCCGGCGAAGACGAAGGGGTTTTCATAATATCCGTATAAAGATTAAGAGCTTCGCCATAATGTCGAACCGTAAAAAGGAATTCGGCTTGTTGAATTTTTGTCCCTTTGAGTTTTTGAGTCGAAAAATGAAATAGCGGTTGAGGGCGACTTTCCGCTTGAGCGTGACAGGAACTACATCCATCCAATGCTGCAATGAGCATTCGACGTGCGTAGGGCTTTTTATTTTCTGCAAATAATTTTGGAAGGCTTTGAAGATGATCTTGTACCATGACGGCGGTCCATTTAAAGCCAGGACTTTTTAGGCGCTCGTGATGCGTTAACTTTTTGGAAAGGTTGCTCAAATTCGTCAAGGTCTCCGTAATTCCCTTCTCGTTTTTCTTGCTCTGAAAATCTTCGGCAGAAGTCATATACGGTTGAAGTTCTATAATCGCATTCAAAAATTCACCCATGACTGGAGGAATGGGCTTCGCCGCAGGTTCTGAGTTTGCAATAAGGCTTATAAAGGCTAATGAAATCATCATGAGTTTATTTTAGACGCAGACTTTTTAAGACATCCAGGACTTTCCGACTTCTTTAAGGAGTTGCCGGTGAAGGTTCTTGTGGGAGGCGATGATCGAGTGTTCTTTTAGTTGATAGTTTTGCCCTGAAAAATTCGTTACGATCCCACCAGCTTCACGGATCAATAAAACCCCGGCCGCAACGTCCCAGGCGTTTAGACCGGGTTCCCAAAATCCATCGAAGCGCCCTGCCGCGACGTATGCCAGATTAAGAGCCGCCGATCCATCCCGACGAACGGCTTGAGCTTTTTTTAAGAAGCGAAGGAAATGACCGACATTGTCATATTCAGGATTGTTTAGATCGTAAGGGAAGCCTGTCACCAGTAAAGCGTCTTTCAATTTTTTTGTTTTCGTTACCTGTAAGCGTTTCCCGTTAAGAAACGCGCCCGACTTGGCTTCCGCCTTAAAGACTTCTTCCATAATAGGGTCGTAGATTATTCCGCACTTAAGCCTCCCCGAAACTTCAAGAGCCACGGAGACGCAAAAGCGTGGATAACCGTGAGCAAAATTGGTGGTCCCGTCGAGAGGGTCGATGATCCAGCGTCTTTCTGCCGATTGAGTTTTAGATAAATCGCCTTCTTCCGCAAGCAGTGCATCCTGAGGAAAGATCTTTCGAATGATTTTACAGATCGCTTCTTGGGCAAGAAAATCGACTTCGGTTACGAGATTGATTTCACCTTTTTTGCGAACTTTAAATTTCCTTCCGTAGTATTTTTTAACGATACGGCCCCCTGCGAGGGCCGCTGCTAGACAAATTTTCAGATCCTGTCTCATCGAAGCGCTTGATCAAGGTCCGACATAAGATCTTGAACATTTTCGATCCCAACGGACAGGCGAATCAGCCCATCGTGAATTCCAAGTCGAACTCGTACCTCGCTTGGAATACTTGCGTGAGTCATGATAGCAGGATGTTCAATGAGGCTCTCGACGCCCCCCAAACTTTCAGCGCACGCAAAAATTTGAACGCGCTCTAAAACCTTTCGAGCTTTTTCCAATCCACCATGGGCCACAAAAGTCAGCATTCCTCCAAAATCTTTCATTTGTCTCTTCGCCATTTCATATTGAGGATGTGATTTAAGCCCTGGGTAGGTTACCGCTTCGACCCGTGGATGTTTGCTCAGCCATTCCGCCAAGACTCGTGCATTTTCACAATGACGATCCATTCGAACGTGTAAGGTCTTCGTTCCTCGTAAACTCAGGAAACAATCCATGGGACCGGGAATTGCGCCAACGGCATTTTGATTGAACTGAATGGCTTTTGACAAGGCCTCATCGTTGCATCCTACAAAACCTCCAACCACATCCGAATGTCCTCCAATGTATTTGGTTGTTGAATGAAGGACGATATCGGCGCCTAATTTCAGCGGTTGCTGCAAATAAGGCGACATAAACGTATTGTCCACCAGGACAAGAACGTTTTTCTTTTTGGCGATCGAAACAATTTTCTCAATATCAATCACCTTTAAAAGAGGATTCGTGGGTGTTTCAATCCAGATCAATTTCGTTTCAGGTTTAATTGCTGCAGCAACGGAGTCTGGCTTCGTAAGATCCATGAACGTGAAATCGAATCCTGTTTTTGAAAAGACTTTTGTAAAGAGCCTATAGGTTCCCCCGTAAACATCGTCGCATACGATGAAATGATCTCCAGCTTGAAACGAAAGAATGACCGTTGTCGTCGCCGCGCATCCGGATGCAAAACAAAGGCCGTATTTCGCTCCTTCCAGATCGGCTAGATTTCGTTCCAACGCATCTCGCGTGGGATTTCGAGTGCGAGAGTATTCATAACCTTTGTGCACTCCTGGCCCTGCCTGCACATACGTTGAGGTCTGATAAATCGGCGTCATAATGGCACCAGTCGTGGGATCTGGTTTTTGACCGGCATGAATCGCAAGAGTTTCAAAATGGGAGTTGTCAGGTTTCATCCGTTCACCGTTCGATCGGCTAAATATTCCAAAAGGTCGATTTTCGTCACGACCCCTAAGACGCGATCTCCATCGACGACAACGGGAACCTTATCGACTTTCAAAAGTTCCTGGACCATCTGTATCGGGGAATCCAGATTCACGGTATCGACTTTTCGAATCACGAATGGGGCCACCGGTTTTGCTAAATTAGCGGAACCTCCCATGATCGCGTTCAACAAATCGTATTCGGCGATGATTCCATAGAGCTTTCCGTCTTTCAGAACAGGCATTTGAGAAACACCACTTTCTTTAAAAGTCGTGATGCAGTCCTTTGCGAGAGTTGTCGGCTCACAGGTGATGATCTTCCTCGGTTTGAAAAAATCCGAGACAACAATCTCACGTTCGTCGAGTAATGAGTTCTCACGCATCCAGTCGTCATTATAAACTTTCGAAAGATACCGGGAACCGTTGTCGGGGATGAGCACGACCGGAAACTCATTGGCTTTTTGATGTTGGGCCCATTTGAGAGCTCCCGCCATCGCGGCTCCTGCGGAACTTCCGGAAAATATTCCTTCATGTCGGGCAAGTTTTCGCGCGCACATATAAGCTTCTTTATCGTTTACGGTGACGACCTCATCAATATATTGAAAGTCTATTGTCGACGGCATGAAGTCTTCTCCGATACCTTCAATTTTATAAACATAAGCCGGCCCCATCTTTCCCGTTTTTTTAAATTCCGTATAGACACTTCCTTCGGGGTCCACTCCGACAATTCTGATTTTAGGATTTTTCTCTTTTAAATATTTCCCAACGCCACTGATGGTTCCTCCGGTACCCATTCCAGCGATAAAGGTCGTTACCTTTCCATCGGTTTGATTCCAAATTTCCGGACCTGTTGATTCGTAATGGGCAAGCGGATTGTCCGAATTATGATATTGATTGGCGTAAAACGCATTCGGGGTTTCTTTGGCTAAACGGGCCGCAACCGAATAATAGGATCGTGGGTCGTCAGGCTCCACATTCGTCGGGGTCACGACGACACGAGCTCCAAACGCACGAAGGGCTTGAATTTTTTCCAGAGACATTTTATCGGGCATCACAAAGATCGCTCGATAACCTCGAACCGAAGCGACGATCGCCAGCCCCATCCCGGTATTGCCGGAAGTCGCTTCGACAATGGTCCCTCCAGGCCTTAGCAAGCCTTTTTTCTCTGCTTGATCGACGATTTTAACGGCAATTCGATCTTTGATGCTCGAACCTGGATTTAAGTATTCGATCTTCGCATAAAGGGGACACGGAAGATTCGTCGCCAGTTGGTTTAAACGGACGATCGGGGTATTCCCGATGGTTTTCAAAACATTTTCATAGATCATAAGTCATCCTTTTGCGGTATAGCTTAAGAGGATGAATCTCGACCCACAATCAAAATTTGAGCTTCAGGATATTGAAGATTTTGTGGAGCATCATGGGGCCTTAAAAATTTTGTCGAGTTCTCTCAAAGACGTTGAGAAAAGCGCACGTTTGGTGCAAGAACTTGCGGCATCCGATAAACCCATTTATGGGTTGAATACCGGATTTGGGCGATTGGCTCAGGTGAAGATTCCGGAATCTGACCTCAAACAACTTCAAATCAATCTTTTAAAATCTCATGCCTGCGGGATGGGGGCTCCTTTGAGTGAACGAGTCGTCCGCCGAATTTTGATTTTACGGATTCTTAGCTTGGGCAAAGGATACAGTGGAATTTCGAAAGATTTGTTCGAAAGACATCTGCTTTATTTAGAGAAAAATTTGGTTCCATTTATTCCAGAGCAGGGGAGTGTGGGGGCGAGTGGGGATTTGGCTCCTCTGGCGCATTTGGGGCTTACGTTTGTGGGTGAGGGATCCTTTGTGGAAAAAGGAGATGTGATTCCCGCAGAAAAAATACTGAAACGGGAGAAGTGGCATTCGATTTCAGTCGGTCCGAAGGAGGGATTGGCGTTAGTTAATGGAACTCAGGTGTCAACGGCGCTTGCGTTGGAAGCCCGTAGGCAGCTTGGGGAGCTTTTGCCATGGGCGGAGTGGGCAGCGACTTTATGTATGGAAGGTCATCAAGCGACACTTGAGGTCTTTCAGGCCAAGCTTCATTCTCTTAAATATCATCGGCATCAGGCGGAAGTGGCGAAGCGTTTTTTCGAGCGCTTGAGGAATTCCCC
>CAZSZT010000157.1:0-5090 GCA_964611175.1 uncultured Bacteriovoracaceae bacterium | reverse complement strand
AAAATGGCTAGGGGGATTTGAATTTTTGAAACTTCTCGAAAGGCGGATTTTCGAGCTTTTAAAAATTCACGTACCCAATGAACGGTAACTTGGGGTTTAATCAAGGGATCGGATTTTCGTTGTTTTGTAATTTCAAGATCATGGGTGAGCGTACTTTCACCAAGTTCATCTTCATTCGGCATCGTAAAATTCGGCAGCAAATATGTAAGAGCTCGAAGAAATGGCAGAACCGATCGTGAATACCGGCTTAAACCTAAAAGCGGACTCGACAAAGCACAGGCTTTTAAACTTTTTGGAAGCTCTGACGTTTGTAAAAATCTTGTCGCTACAAGGCCCCCTAAACTATGGGCAAAAAGGTAAAGAGCCTCTGACGAACTTCTCTTCTTAACTTCTTCGAACAACGTCTCTAAACATAAAACATAATCACGAAAAGAATCGATATTTGAACGCCGGCCTTCACTCAAACCATGCCCCGGATGATCGTGGCCGATCACCTCATAACCTTTGGAATTAAAAAAATCGGCGAAATGAGAATAACGCCCGGAATGTTCCGAATATCCGTGAACAATAACGACACAGGCTTTGGGCTGGGAAACTTTCCAATGTCTTCCAAAGAGCCTCCAATCATACCGTCCAGTGAAATGAAAATGCTCAGATCGATCTTCTGTCACGGTGATCGAAGCCGGTGCTAGGCTCATCAGATTTTCTCAGCTCCGCCAAAATAGTCTTTTAAAACTTTTGGAAGGGTTACGGATCCATCTTTGTTTTGATAGTTTTCTATAATAGCAATCACCGTTCGCCCAATGGCGAGGCCGCTTCCATTCAACGTATGAACAAACTTGGACTTTCCGTCTGAATCCCGAAATCGAGAATTCATCCGACGCGCCTGAAAATCTCCACAATTACTTACCGACGAAATTTCTCGATAAGCCGATTGAGACGGAAGCCAAACTTCGAGGTCATAGGTTTTTGTGGAAGCAAAACCCATATCTCCCGTACAAAGAACGACCGTCCGATAAGGCAATTCCAAAAGCTCCAAAACTGTTTCCGCATCTCGCCGCATCTTTTCATGTTCCTCGTAAGAGCGATCCGGATGACAGATTTTCACAAGCTCGACCTTGTTAAACTGATGTTGTCGAATGAGACCTTTCAAATCTTTCCCATAACTTCCCGCCTCGGATCGAAAACACGGAGTGTAAGCAGTATAATGCTTCGGCAAATCTTCTAAGGCCAAGGTTTGCTCTGAATGAAGATTTGTAACCGGAACTTCGGCCGTGGGAATCAAAAAATAATCGAAACCTTCGAGTTTAAAAAGATCTTCCTTAAACTTCGGAAGATTCCCCGTTCCATAGAGAGTCTTGTCGTTCACGATAAACGGGGGACTCACTTCGGTATATCCATGCCTAGTTGTCTGAACTTCCAACATGAATTGAATGAGAACTCTCTCCAGTTTCGAAACAGCTCCTTTGGAAATCGAAAATCGGGCTCCGGTTATCTGGGCAGCCTTTTGAAAATCAAACCAGCCTCGGCGTTCGCCCAGAACTTCGTGGGGTAAGGGCTCAAAATCAAATTTTCGTGGCTCGCCCCATTTTCTAACCTCCTGATTATCGTCCGCCGATTTTCCAAGAGGGACGGAATCCTGCGGAATATTCGGAAGGCTTTTTATTTTAAACTCAAATTCCGTCTGAAATTCTTGAATGCGCTGGTCCGCCTGTTTAATTTTTTCTCCCAAATCCTTTTGGGCTTGAATTTCTTTTGTTGCATCTTCCTTGGCCTTTTTTTTATGAGCAATCACTTGCGTGGCGCGATTTCGCTGCGCCAAAAGCTCCTCGTGCGTATGAATGAGTTGACGGCGCGTCTTTAGATCTTCCTGGAGACCCTCGACCAATTCAAGAAGTGCCGGCTGCCCCCTTTTTCTCCATCCCTCAACATACTTTTGATAATTTTCTCCAAGATCGCGTAAGTCAAACATTTGTCCACTTTAGCGAGAGCGCGTGTGCTCAACAACCAGTTAATTCGCTCGTGATTTAAGAAAGTAGATTTCGTCCCGGATGGTCGCGGACTCCGTGCTAGTGGGGTTCAATTCCAAATATTTTTCAAAATTTTGAACGGCTGCAGCCCGATCTCCCAATTCTTTCTGAATAAATCCCAAATAATAATAAGCCTCGGCCATTTTAGGATCAAAGTTAATGGCTTTCTTAAAAGCGCGCATGGCGGCTGCGAATCGAGCGTCTTGGTTTAAAAGCTTTCCGTACTCAAACCAGGAGGTTGCGTCGTCTGGATTTTGTTCGGTTACTTTTTGATAGTATTTCACCGCTAAAGATGCCTGCCCGGACGCCCGATAGGTTTCAGCCAATTTTCGATAAAGAGGTCCCTTAAACCGAGTATATTTTAAAGCCTCTTGGTAAGCCTTAGCCGCCTGAATACTATCTCCAAGATCGCGATAATTGTCCCCGAGCAACACATGGCCTTCCGCAAATCGTGGATAGGTTCGAATCAGTGAATTCGCATACTCCATGGAAAGAACCCGGTCTTGAAGCTTCAGAGCGATGCGGCCCGCCAAAATTTTATAGTGTTCTCGATCCGGTCGATGCTTGACGGCCCCTTCGATCAATTTTGAGGCAAGCTCAACGGAACCTCCAAATTTTCCGGCTTCTCCGTCCAAGAGGTAAAGTTTTGCTTTTAAATAATCGAGTTCCGGGTCCTTAAGTTCCTTTGTGGTCAAAAATTTGATTTCATCGGAGGCTTCGGAAAGTTTCCCGGCATTTAATAAAACGTCTACATACGTATAAGTGATGGAGTATAAATGATCGTAACTTTGTCGAAGATTGGTCAATTCTCTTAGTGCCGCATCGTACTCGCGTCTGAATGCCAAGATCTCGGCAAATGAAAGCTGTAATTCGGGTGATTTCGGAAGCACCTGGAGACCTGACTTAAGTAGGTCTTCCGCCTCCTGATCTCTCTCTTCCCTCAAAAGAATATCCACGAGCAGTGGATAAAGATCCTCAAGACGAGGATTGATTTTCAGAGAGGCTCTGAAAAAATTCTCGGCAATGGCGGGCTGATTGCGAACGCTTGCAAGCATTCCTAAATCTTTGAGAGCATCCGCATAATAGGAGCTACCTTCGGAAATCTTTTTAAAATAAGCTTCCGCTTCAAGTAGTTCGCGGCGCATGAGAGAAAGTTCCCCAAGAGCTAAAATGGCCGGCTCAAAACTGGGATTAATTTTCAGGGCCGCTTCGAAGGATTCTTTGGCGCCGCTCTCTTGATAAATGACGAGTTGAACGAGGCCCTTCTGATAGGGAATATTTTCGGATTTCGGATAAATTTTTGAGCTTCTCTCGAGTAGGCTCAAAGCTTCCACCACCTTGTTCCTCAGCCGCAATAAGGAAGCAAATTTTAAAATAAGATTCTCGTTAAGGCTTCCGGCTTTCTCGGCGGATCGATAAGCCTCCAACGCATCGTCCCACCGAGCATCCCCTTCAAAAGACGTTGCAATTTTGATCCAAACATCCGCATCTTTGGGTCGTTTTTCAACAACATCCTTCCACTCGGCCCGCGCTTTTTCGCCGTCGCCAAGAACCGTATAAATATCCCCACGATAGTTTCGAACCATTAAAAAAAGAGCCGGATACATCTTCAAACTATCGGCAAGTTCATTCGCCTGATTTAATCTTTCTTGAGCGTTGGAAGGGTCAACCTTCTGATCGACAAAGAGCTTTATTTTCGCGGGCAGATACCCCGCGTTTGCCAAGGTCTGAAGTTCCATCGGATCACTCTCGATGGCTTCGATAAATCGTGTTCGTAAGGATGTCTTATCGGACATCTTTGCAAACCATCTTTGTTGGTTTGCAAAATCACCATTTCGATACGATAGCTCCGCTAACAGCCCCAAGGTTTCGTCTTCGGCGACCGTATATTGAGTCACTTTGGATTCTAAGTCCGCGTACGCTCTTTGAGTATCTCCCACGGCCAAAGCTCTCCAAGCATGGGCTCGATCGAGGGCTTGGGCCGGGGACGAATCGTTGGATAATTCTCGAATTTGTGCGAATTTTTTAACGACTTCATCAAAACGCTGAACCCAGGGGCCCGAAATCCCCTTCCACCAAATCAGGAGGGCCATATGTTCCGCTAACAATCCAGCGGCCTGCAAATTTCTTTCATCACGCTCCAAAACAAGTTCAAGCTTCGGAATTAAACTTTCGATTTTCTCCGGCTCGTCGGCAAGCCGGGCTTCACGACTTTCAGAAAAAATAGATGCAAATTCTTTTAAATCCAGAGTCGATGGGGGGCGATACGCTCGAACAAACGAAATCCCGTCCATTCGCATTCCCAAAAGACCCTCGTCGGAACGCAATCTCATATAAACAGAGCTAAGGCCCCCAAGAAGCGCTAGGCCTGCAAATAAAATGGAGGCCGCCTTGAAAAGTTTCTTGGATGGCTTAAAGGGTTTTTTTGTTGGCGCTTCTGGAATCTGAATAGGACCAGACGCAAAAACTTCCGCAAAATCATCGGACGTTAATTCTTGGGAGATTGGCTCATCCGCTCCCGCTGCCGTCGGAGCAGGGTCTGGCGAATTCGAAACTTCCGGTTGAACCGGCAAATGATCCACATTTGGAATCTCAACATTGTTCTCCCCCTTAGCAAAAGCATCCAAAGCCGCGTCAATGGGATCGACTCCCCCAAGCGTGGTGGGCGGCTCAGCCGAAGTTTCCTCTGCCATCGTATCCAGAACGATGGTTTGGTCCTTAACAGGAGTTTCAACAAAGGGATTCACATCCTTTGGAGCCGGAACGGCTTCCGTTTTGTCCGAGATCGGCCGTTCATTATTTTCCAACGCATTTTTTGCTTGCTGCTTTAAGTTTGAGGAGAAAAAATTAATTTTATCATCGGGAAGAGGCTCGTCCTCTAAAATTCCATCAAAAAGATTTTCTCCAAGTTCCGAGTGTTTTACGTCCGTATGGGGAATGGAGGATTCAATGAGAGCATCGAGAGGCGAGGGATTAATTTGAACTTCCGTCTCGGTTTTAGATACAAATTCCGTATTTTCACTAATTTATTCGATTTCATCCTTCTGGCCAGCCTAATGA
>CAZSZT010000156.1:239-5103 GCA_964611175.1 uncultured Bacteriovoracaceae bacterium | reverse complement strand
ACTATTTTGATCTTTTAACCTTGCGGGGGCTTCTAAGTCTGGAAGTTTTCGATTCTTTATAAGATCATAGAGAACAAGGCCTTTGTTGCCAGCGCCTTCAGCTAAATAAACTAAGGTCCTTCCGTCAGGACTGACCGCTACCTTCTCAGCTGAAGGGTCGAGCTCAATAAGATCGTTTGTCCAGCGCCCCTGAGATTGAAGAATAAAAGCTTTTATTCGAATCAGTCTAAAGTTTGCGTCGGTAAGAACCTTAACCATTTCCTTTCGCCAATAGTCATTCGCCTTCGCCACCACGGATTTTAGTTGCTCTAACTCGTGAGCCGCGCCCCTATAAACCTTGGCTACGTCAGCTGGAAGTTCAAAGTAAGATGCCCAAGAAGCCGAAGATCCAGCATTCATTTGGCTGAGTACATCAACAGGCAAATCTTTTGCGGCATTCACCCATGCAGACCTCAGAATATCGCGCCGCTGATCTCGGTCGATAGACGACCGTTTAAAAAGATCTGATAAAGGCGTTGTGGGACTCTGCGGGCTGAGAAATGCTAACGTTTTTTTGCAGAGATTCTCTGGAAGGGGGCTTCCGAAGAGATTGAAATCCGGGGAAAGGGAGATAAAAAGAATGAATAAAAAATACCCCGCGGGCAGAATCATAAGATAATGGGCCATACCACTCTTTCGACAAAGAACTACCATCGTTTTCGTAATATGCAAGAATTGTGCTATATAATTTAATCCAGAATACCCTTAGATTTAGCGGCGTAGTCCTTTTTTCAGTTGAAATGAGGGGACCTCATGCCGCACTTTATTAGGACATTCCGAACTCTCCCCTTGGGACCAGTCGCTCGGTATACTAACGAGGAAGATAAGCCGGAAATTTTTGAGGTCCGTGACGCATCGTACCTCCTTTGAGATCCCGATCCGTTATGAGGCCTATAAAAGCATTTTCTTCAAAAAGTTTCTGGGCATGAGCCTGCTTTTCTGGGTCGGAAAGATACTCAATGGCCACAATGGTTTTTCGTCGTTTCTTAAATTCGTTGAGACAGTTCAATACCCTTTCTTGTGGATGATAAGAATTATTTTCATACTGAGGGCCCAAGAAAAAAGTCGATTCCAAGCCAATGCCATCGATGGCAGCGAAGTAGTTACTCACGAAGCGTTGATATTCGGCTTCACGGACTTGAATAAAATTTTCTTTTTCATGGATACAACTCGCGTTTTGTACAAAGATAGGGCCTCTTTTCAAAGACTTCCATTTTCTTGATATCGCCATTACGAATTCCATCATGGATGGAGCGGCTTTGGGTTCCTCCGGGAAATGAAGATAGCCATCGACAATATCCAGATACAGACCATCGAATCCCGCCTCAAAAATTTTTTTGAGATACCCCCCGTCACCCAAGATGATTTGCTGCCATCGAGGATCCCAATACTGAACGGGATAATTGTCTTTAAAAACAGGGTTAGCGTCGGTAACGAGATCCTTGGGCATCTTGGAAAAGTAAAATCGATACGATTCCGCTTCTCCAATGCTTAAATAAGATAAAATGAGATTCTTTCCGTCGTTCTTTAAGAGATTAATTTCTTCCTTTGTAAAAGCCTTTGACCCGTCCCTGGAATAATCGATAACAAAAAGAATTCCTTCTTCCGTCGTCTGCTGCAGGAAAAGACTTTCTAAATTCTGAAGTTGATAATGAAGACGATCTATTTTCGCCGTCTGAGGTCGAAATAAGAAAACACCGATAAAAACCACAAAAAGAAGAATGACAAAGCGTGCGGCTCTCAACGCTTTCCTCTTTCCTCAATATTCACGGCAATTTCTTCTGTGTCCGTCAGGAGTTGCTTCATAAAAATATAATAGTTCATCTTACTAAAGGCATCCCTTAAGCTGACGACACTAAAGATAAGCGCGATTAAACTGGCGATCAAATAACCTAAGCCATGGTAACGATAATCTAACTGCGTCGATACAAAGCTTAAAACGGCGCTGAAAATAAAGAAGATAAGATAGTTGACACAAGCTTTGCGGGGTAAATCCAAATAGAGAATTAAAATATTACAAAACAGCATAAAGACATGAAGGGGCGCGGCGATCAGACCATACTTAAAGACCGTCGTATAAATCGCCGGAAGTTTAAGAAATTGAATCAAATGAGAGGCAAAGAAAAGACTCGAAAGTGTTACAACTCCCTGTAAGACAAGGAGTTCTACCATGCTTCTTTGCACCGAAGAAATAATTCTCGATCTTTCTTTCTCGACGACATCCAGCGGTGCCTTATGATCGATAAAACTAAAATACCGTCGATAGTGTAAGTAATAGGAAGTTTCCGTACGCACCATAAAATAAGCAAGAGCTGGAATAATGGTCAGATAGGCAAGAAAAGTCGCCGTATCATAAGCGCTTGATTTATAAAAATAGGGGGCTACTTTTTCCGAGGTTGGTTGAACGATCCAAAAGATAATCTTATCCACCCAGATGGAAAGACTGTAAAAAAGCCCGACCAGAATGAGCATTCGATGTTTATTCATATGAGAAATGAAATCCCTCGGTTCTAAAAAACCCCAACCAAACTCCCGATAGATCTGATACACAAGAGCCATCGCGGTAAAGGCTTGCCCCATCGTAAAACCCAAGAGATGGCTCGACATCCGGGGGGAAAAAAACGTTCCTAGAATCCAAGCGGATGCGACTCCAAAGACTGCCCCAAGAACAAAGCTTAAGCTAATATGAACATAATCCTTACAAGCGCTGAGAAAAATCATACAGCACCAAATCAGGGTCACCAAGCAAAGCAACGAAACCCCTATCGTGGAAATCTGCCAATCGAGGCCAGCAACCGAATAAAACAAAATGCCGATAAGCCCCGAGATTCCAAGCGCGACCGAGACCATCCGAGTGAAAAGAGTTGGAATCACACGATCTTGGCGAAGGTAAATGAGATCCGCAAGGTACCGCGTGGTAGTCATTTCGAAAGCACTAAAACTAATGAGTGAAAACGCATACGTATAATTAATAATGACTCGAAAGATTTGTTTTTCAATCGGATCTCCGCCGCCTGGCATCCAAAGAGATATCGTCGCAATGCTCACAATCGTCGCTAACCAGGGCCCGGACGATAAAAGTGCGGAGGCAAGAACGCCTCCGAATTTGGAAAGAACGTCGTCCGACTGGAGCAATCGATTCAGTCGAAAGCCTATACCAGCCATTAGCGCAAACTCCTTCGAGACGAAGGAAGCTCTTCAACCAAATTAAAGTGACTATTCTTAGACATCGCATCCCGATAAAGAATTTCGTAGGTCGATGTTAAGATATCTTCGTCGTAACACGTGCGGACTCTCTCCATTCCTGCTTCGGAAAACTGTTTCCATTTTTCCGGCTGATGGATGAGCTGCAAAATGTTTTTGGCAAATGTTTCGGAGTCCCCAATGGGTGAAATAATACCGCTTGCTCCCAGTAACCGATCCGTATCGTCCTTTCCGAGAAGAAGCTCCGCGCAACTTCCAACTTCGGTGGCAACAACTGGAACTCCGGCTGAATTGGCTTCGAGGATAACGAGAGGCTGCGCCTCCGAAATACTACTTAAAACAAGACAGTCGATTCCCGAAAAAACGTCCACGGCATTTCTTGGGCCCGTGAATTTGATGATTTCATGGAGCCCAAGAACTCGAATAAGCTCCTGGCATTCTTTAACATAATCGGGATCTTCTTCCGTCGGACCGATGAGATCCACCTGAACGCTCGGATATTCGTCGAGGACCGCCCGGATCGCTTTAATTAACATTTTTATATCTTTGATCGGGACAACGCGCCCCAAAAATCCGATATGAAAGGTTTCTCCCGACGCCGAGCCTTTCCAATCGGGTTGCTTCGAGCGTAAGCCATAGAATTTTTTGCCAATTCCGTTGGGAATGATTCTCGTTCGATGAGGGTCCGCACCGTCTGAAATCTGTCTTTGTCGATTGGCTTCATAAAGGGTGATGATTTCCGAACTAAAATGGTAAGCCACCTTACTCATATTTCGAAAGAGGTCGATCCACCATTGTTTCAACGAATCCGAAGATTCAAAAGCACTCACTTCGTCGGGGTCACCGCTGTAAATCCAATCGGCCTCAGAGATTTCCATTTCGCGTTCGTGAGCGTAGATTCCATGCTCCGTTAAAAACATCGGGGCATTATTTTGAACAGAGGCCGCGACAGCCGCAAGCCCCGCATAACCGGTGCACAAAGCATGATAAATTCCGGCTTTGGGGTAGCGCTGATCCAAAATTCGATAGAGTGGAAGATGGGCCGAACGCCAGGTGTAAAAAAAGTCAATAAAGGGAAGATGCCCTCCATTTTGCTTGTATTCTTCCACCAATAAATTCCAAATTTTTTCGGAAGCAAGCGCATTAAATACAGGAGAACGTTCCGAGCGGTTGGAAAACAAAATCTGAATACTTTGCCGCAGACGCGTTTGCTCCATATTGCCCTGGTGAAGGGCCTGATGAACATCCTGAAGGGCCTGATATTCCGATTTGGATAAGGGCCTTTTTTGAAGCCGGTCGTCAAATCGATCGAATAAAAACACTTCATGAATGGCTTGTACATTGGATGGAATGGCATACTTCGGAGTTAAGAACTCGTCCGATCGAGTTCCAATATAAACCAAACTAAAATGAATATTGGGAAGTTTCGTGATCAACTGATGAACGCAACTGGATACTCCGCCGGACACGTACGGATAGGTTCCCTCTAACATCAAACAAACATCAGACATAGGCCATGTCTCCCGACCGAAGGCGCTTGAGCCACTGATTCATGATTCCGTAGGCGAGATTTTGAGTTTGCTCGTCTTTTAAATCCAAAGCCCAGTCTGAAAAAACCAAC
>CAZSZT010000156.1:0-229 GCA_964611175.1 uncultured Bacteriovoracaceae bacterium | reverse complement strand
AGCTAAGAAGAGAGCCATAAAGTCGGGGATCGCCTTTCTCTTGCTGACTCACGAACTCCATCAACGAGTCCGCAACGAAATCGTCGATCCATCCAAAGGTTGAAATCCCTATCATTTCCGCAAACGCAATGAAATGAAGAGCCGAACTCAAGGTTTCATAATCTTGAAACTCAACGAGAAGCCGTCTGAAAATCCGATCCCAGACTTTGCCTTTCTTTTGAACAAATTC
>CAZSZT010000155.1:1436-5111 GCA_964611175.1 uncultured Bacteriovoracaceae bacterium | reverse complement strand
TTCGGAGAATGGGACAAAAAAGAAATTAAAGGATCAGAAAAAAATCGAGGGTAATTATAATGAAGTCGAATCCATTCAATCCCCTCGACGGTTTCCAACCTCTGGAGAAGTTCCAATAAACTCGCCCCGTCTTTTCGATCTCGTCCGTAACTCGTCAAATCCTGAGCGATGAGCAAAACTTCTTTGGTTCCCTGCCGGGCTAGGGACAATACTTCGGCGTAAATTCCTTTAATGCTGCGAGAATGCAGTTTGCCTCTCAGTTTGGGAATAATACAAAAACTGCAAGTCCGATTACAACCTTCCGCGATCTTGACATAGGCATAGGGCTTTCGACCCGGAGCCCTTTCGATAAAATCCGGCAGTTCACTGTATCCTTTAAGAGACGGGCTTTCGCCAACCAGTTCCATTCGCGACTTAAGTATTTGCGTTTCTCCCCGACTGATATTTTCAACGACGTCCAGGATGCGAGAAAAATCCTTGGTCTGTAAAAAGGCATCGACCGCAGGAAATGTCTGCCGCATAAGAGCCAAATAACGCTCTGTCATACATCCGGTGATAACGACGCCTTTTAAAACTCCCTTTTCTTTTCGCTCGACGAATTCGTCGATGGTCTCCATCGACTCTCGCTTAGCGGCCTCCAAAAACCCACATGTATTGATGACCACAATATCGGCATCGTTTTGATTGCCGGTAATGATCGCCCCGGCCTCGGCTAACAACGAAATCATTCGCTCCGTATCGACAAGGTTTTTGGGGCAGCCCAGACTTACAAAGCCAACTCGCGGTCGTAATGTATTCATGAGACGAGCCCCTTTAACACCCTTTCTCGTACGGATTCCAGTTGTTTTTGCTTATAAAGCGCGTGCCCGGCGTTTCCCCCTATACTGGCCTCATAAGAGGCTTTATCCGTGATCTGAACCTCGACCGGAAAGAAAAAAGAGATTTCACCCTTCACGCCCCCCTTTCGCACCACGGGGATGCGAATCAGCCTCCTACCCGTAAACTGAAAGGCATGGTAATCATCCGCGGAGAACCGATTCGCCTCGGAATCCACTTTGGGAAAAGGGGCTTGCCTTTCAATCTTCTCAAAGATTTCCTCCAGTTTTGGTTCTGGACGCATTTGAGAAGCCGCCTGAAAAAGTCTTTCAAAATCTTTGATGTCCAATAAGGAATTCCGAAAGCGTGCGGGCATCACATTGGGATAGGAAACCAAGTGATGGTCGACAAGATATTTTAAAACCAAAAAGGTCTCGGCACGCGTATGCGTAATAAATCGAACGCCAATATGATCGTAAATTTCCTGAGCGGTTCGCTCGGGCCTGTGTAAGAGTTTTAATAAAACGGAATGCCTCACTTTAGATTCTTTCTTCTGAAAGTCAAAAAGAGGAACTTTATCCCGCTCAAACCCTAAATAAATCTTTCGATTCTCTCCTTCCTGAGTTCTTTGAATATGGGCTTCAAATCGATCGATCGTTTGGCGTTTTATTTTTGGTAAATACTTTAACCGCAGATCGGACTGAAGGTGAGATACCGCATGCATCACGCGCAAAATTCCACAGGCCCAAGGCTGTAATTCTTTTCCGAGCGATAATTGAGAAGTCGATCGACCCGCGGCCAAAAGAAGAACATTTTTAAAATCACCCATATTATTTTTATCTTTCAAAATAACTGGAAACTCTAAAAAAGGCCCACAGAGCCTCATTTCAATGAATTGGCAGGCGCGTTCATAAATCTTCCAAATCTGTTCGATATGAGATGGGTCAAATAAATCATACCCATAAGTCGCCAGAAACTGATGGGCTTCAGCTTCATTCTCAAGCTCGAGCTGGGGAATATCGATAATGGAGATTCCGCCACAGACGACATGAAAAGCTTTCCATGGAAATTTTGGAATCAAAGTCCAACCTCGGTCCGAAGTTTGCGGATGGCCGATTTTGGAAGAATACGATAACCACCGCGAGGAATTCCCGTCACGTGGTAGGAACCTATTGACAAACGCTTAAGGCGAATCACATGACAACGAATCGCCTCAAAAAGCTTTCGAACGAGGTGATTCTTGCCCTCGTAAACTTTCATTTTAATTTTGTACTTACTCATTCCTTCCCGAGTCACTTCCTTTAAACTTAGGATTTCGACGCCCTTTGTCTTTCCCGATTCAAGGACAACGCCCTTTCTTAGATAGGCTAATTTTTTTTCGTCCAAGCTTCCGCGAATCTTTACTTCGTAGACTTTTGGAACTTCATAACGAGGATGAATCAAGCGATTGGCAAGATCGCCATCATTGGTCAAGAGGATAAGGCCTTCCGACTGAATATCTAACCGCCCCACCGGAAACAATCGTGTTTCTTTGGGAACCAAATCCAGAACTGTTCGACGCCCCTGAGGATCTTTCGCGGAACTGACAACTCCTCTTGGCTTATAAACCGCAATGACAACAGATTCTGGTCTCGATCGAGCGGCTGAAAATGATTTTCCTTTAATTTTTATGAAATCCTCGGCAGGATCAATCTTTTGCCCAAGTCGTGCCGGCTTTCCATTCACTTGAATTTTGCCTTCTTGAATCCATCTTTCAATTTGGCGACGAGAACCCGCGCCACGGGATGCTAAAAAGACATGAATACGTTCCTGCTTGGATGCGGACATCATGGGTTAGCCTCAAGACCTATCAAATCAGAGGGAAATGCTCAAAGGCCGGCTATGAGATTATATATCTTCGACTCGAAGGCCTTTAATGATGGTATCCAAGTCTTCATCGCCATCGGCCTGGTCAAATAGGCTCTTTTCAGAATCATCGCTCTCGCCCGCCGAAGTCTCCCGTTCTGAAAATTCCTCGATCTCCCCTTTCAGTTTTTCAAGAAATTCCTCCGGAAATCTCTTCCCGAGCTCCTCGAGATAAGCTTCAAGCTCCTGGCCCTTCTTTTTGGCTTCTTTGGTCTTAAGCCGCTTCCAACCGGTTAAATAATGAAACCGGCAGAAAAGTTTAGTGGTTGCAATATCGTGGCATCCAGAAACCTTACAGATGACGATTTGGTTCGCATTAGACGCGGATTTCAGCGTCTCTTCGGTAATTGGTTCCAAATCTTCCCCTCCCTGACGTCCTTCCTGCTTTTTCTTAGAACCGCTTTTTCGGCGCATCTTAAATTCCACTTATATCTATACAAGCTAACGCCACCCCAGCCTCGGAAATATCAAATTGGGCCTCAAATGACGAGCGAAATTACTGATTTTACTGAGTTTTTTTTGAAAAATACTCGTTGAATTGGGACATCAGCTTGTTGGATAGCCAATTTTCAACGCCCGCATATTTTCGAAGAAGTTTTCCGTCTGTACCGATGATATAGGTTTCTGGAAACATCGTTGTATTATAAATCTTTGTCGTTAATTCCTTGTCGGCGTCTCGAAGTATCAAGAACGAAGGCTTTTTCTTTTGCGTTGCAATGAACTCATCAATCGCCCCCCAAGAATCATCAATCGATACGGCAATCATCGTGAAATTTTTTGCTTTAAACCGCTGATTAAGTTCCTCCATAAGAGGAAACTCTTCACGACAGGGGCCACACCAAGTTGCCCAAAAATTAAGAAAAACAATATTTCCTCGGAAACTCGAAAGCGAAAATAGTTTTCCATTTCGATCGGGCAACCTAAAATCTGGAACAAGTTCGCCTGCTTTGGGGG
>CAZSZT010000155.1:0-1426 GCA_964611175.1 uncultured Bacteriovoracaceae bacterium | reverse complement strand
TAAACCGAACGAAAGGGAAAGTTTCACAAAAGAAAGAAAACCAAAACCCAAAAAATTTTGGTTTTCTTGTTCATTGCTCTTTCCTTCTCGTTTTTTCAATTACTCTTTTATGTACCTCTTATCCGCAAAAATCTTAGGCCGCCGCTTCGGGCTCTTTCGCAGTCGTTTCCGTCTTCTGCTTCTTCTTAAGACTTACGAATTTTCCATCGACAAGTTCCAGCCATGCCATGGGAGATGCATCTCCAGGTCGAACACCCGCCTTGATAATGCGAGTATAACCTCCGCGTCGACTTGAATAGCGCTTCGCTAAATCGCCAAAGACTTTTTCAAGAACATCAACGCGCCTTCCTGTACTGTTATCGAGCTTATTCCCCATCAACGCAAAGGCGCGTCGTCGATCGTGAGCCGTCCCTGATTTTCCAAGTCCAATGATCTTATCGATAAAGCGTCGGACCTCTTTGGCTTTCGTCACCGTCGTGCGAATTCTCTCGTGCATAAAAAGAGACAATGCCATATTCCGCATGAGAGCCCGATAATGGCTTCGTTGACGACTCAGTTTTCTATAGGGCTTTGCATGTCGCATGATCTTTATTCCCCTGTATCAGAGCTCGTACCCTCGTCTCCAGTATCAAAATCACTGGCCGATGTTTGATAATCTCGATCTTCTTCTTCCTCTTCAGGTTGAGCTAAAGCTGCAATTTGATCGGGATGAACCCATCCATCAAGCTTCATACCTAGAGAGAGCCCCATTTCCGCTAAAATCTCTTTAATTTCTTTCAACGATTTTCGACCGTAATTCTTCGTTTTCAAAATTTCAGCTTCAGTCTTTTGAACGAGTTCACCGATATAACGAATATTGGCATTCGCCAAACAATTGGCCGACCGAACGCTCAATTCAAGTTCATCCACACGTCGATTGAGGTTTTCATTGAACCGCGGAGACATTTCATGTCGCTCTTCGACAACTTCCGGCTCATCGGCCTCATTGAAATTGATGAAAATAGAAATTTGATCTTTTAAAATTTTAGCCGCGTAGGCCAAAGCATCTTGCGGTCGGACGCTTCCATCCGTAACCACTTCCATCGTTAGACGATCATAGTCTGTGCGTTGCCCAACCCGAGCATTGGTAACAAAATAAGTCACCCGCTTAACCGGTGAAAAGAAGGCATCCACCGGAATAAATCCAACTTCAGATTCTTGCTTGTCATAATTTTCAGACGAAACATAACCGCGTCCCATTTTGACTCGAATTTCCATATCGATGTCCGCTCGCTCCCCAAGCGTGCAAATACGATGCTCTGGGTTAAGAATCTGAACAACGCCGCCTGTTTCAATCTGAGATGCCAAAATATCGCCGGGGCCCGTTGCTTTAAGGCGCAAAATCTTGGTTTCCGCCGTATCCATCTTTAAACGCAAACCCTTAAGA
>CAZSZT010000154.1:2335-5115 GCA_964611175.1 uncultured Bacteriovoracaceae bacterium | reverse complement strand
CTCGTGCTTTGTTTTGAGGATCTTTCTATTTTTGCAAAAGTTTTTAGTCCCGAGCGTCTGCGGCTCCTGAGGGCGGTACGCAATGAGAAACCTGCATCTCTTAATGAGCTTGCGCGGATACTTGAACGAGATTATCCGAATGTTTACAACGACGCGAAATTCTTGGCAGAACAGGGGATTTTGGAATTAAAGGAGACTGCAGGCCGTGGGCGAGGAAAGGTCAAGCCAACTTTTGATTGGGATGGATTTGATATCGCCGTGTAAACGCTTTTCGCTATAAAGAGCCAAAATATCGTTACGAAGAGACCTTAAAGACTTTCTCCTGGTACTTAAGTGCCCTGACCCCTTATAGTTTTAAAGTGTCAGTAAGCGTCGTGATTCCCTGTTTAAATGAAGAGGGATCTATTGAGGAATGTATTCGCCTTGTCCGCCAAGCCTTTCAGCATGAAGAGAATCTCGAAATCCTTGTCACCGACAATGGTTCAACCGACCGATCACGCGAAATCGCCACAAAAGCCGGAGCGAGAGTTGTAGACGAGAGAAGGCGCGGATACGGTGCCGCTATTATTCGGGGCCTGAAGGAAGCTGAGGGTGAGTTCATCGTTATCGGTGATGCGGATAATACCTATGATTTTCGTGATGCCGTTCCCATGGTCGAGGCTTTAAAAAGAGGTGCAGAGTTTGCCATCGGAGATCGGATTAATGGGAAACCGGAAAAAGGCAGTATGCCCTGGCTTCATCAACATATCGGAACGCCGATTTTAACTTGGGTGTTGAATAAATTTTATGGCTCTAAAGTACATGATATTAACTGCGGACTTCGAGCGATCCGAAAGGACGCTCTTGAAAGGATGAAGTTACGTAGTCCGGGAATGGAGTTTGCGAGTGAAATGGTGATCCATGCCCAGAAAGCGGGGCTCAAGTTTGCCGAAGTTCCTATTCGTTATTACCGGCGTCATCACGGGCAAGCAAAACTGCGATCCTTTCGAGATGGATGGAGGCATTTGCGTTTCATCCTTCTTTGCGCTCCATTTCCCGTTTTTTTTCTTCCATCTATTGCTGGAATGGCCTTAGGACTTTATCTCCATATTTCTCCTCGGTGGGGATTCCAAGTGATAGGAAGTTTACTTTCGATCGTTTTTTTTCAGATCTTTATTTTTGGAATATTGGCAAAGACCATTTTATGGGCGATGGATTCCTTCCTCGTTGATAAACGATTCGGAGAATATGTTGTCTCTTTTAAATTGGAACATGGAATTTTGGTATCTCTATTATTTATTACGACGGGTTTTGGATTTCTTGCCCAAGAGGATCTTTCAAATATCATTCGAGCTTGTACCTTCTTTTCAATGGGAGTCCAAATTTTCTTTTCATCGTTTTTACAGTCGATCATCTTATTTAAGAGAGGAATGAATGACTAAATTACAAATTGGTCTCCTTCGTGGAGATGGTATTGGTCCTGAAATCTGCGAAGCTGTGGTTCAAATCGTTAAGCATTTGTCGACGCCTATCGAGTGGGTCGAAATTCCATGTGGAGAGGAAACCCTTAAGACTCAAGGCACCGCTCTTCCGGAATCATCCGTTGCTAAAGTAAAAGAATTGAAAGTTTCTTTGAAAGGTCCAACCGCAACGCCGATTGGAAAGGGACATAAATCGGCGAACGTTACTCTTCGTAAAGCCTTGGATCTCTATGCGAATGTTCGTCCACTGTGTAATTTGCCGGGAGTTGCCACACCTTTCAAAGATGTTGACCTTATTATTGTTCGAGAAAATACCGAAGATGTTTACCTGGGTATCGAAGAAAAATTATCAGAAGACAAAATGCAATGTCTTAAGATTATTACCCGTCAGGCGAGCGAAAGAATTTCTCGCTACGCTTTTGAGATGGCTCGAAATCTCAAACGCAAAAAGGTAACTTGTGTTCAAAAAGCCAATATTATGAAACTCACAGACGGGTTATTTTTGGAGTCCTTTCGAAATATTGCTAAAGATTTTTCCGAGATCGAGGCAAACGAGATGCTTGTGGATAATGTGTGCATGCAACTTGTAACCAAACCCTCTCAGTTTGATGTGATCGTCACCGAAAATCTTTATGGGGATATATTATCGGATTTATGCGCCGGTCTTGTAGGAGGACTTGGTGTTGCCGGTGGATCCAATATCGGAAAGGAAACGGCGGTTTTTGAGGCGGTTCATGGAACCGCCCCTGATATCGCAGGAAAGGGATTGTGCAACCCAACGGCGATGATTCTTTCAAGCATTATGATGCTCGAACATCTCCGACTGTTCGACGACGCCAAACGTCTGCGAAAAGCTTTGTTCGATGTTTTCAAAGAAGGGAAGTCTTTGACGAAAGATCTTAAGGGTTCGGCAAGCACGATGGATTTCACAAACGCAATTATTCAGAAGCTTTAATTCATTCTTCCAAGCGGGAAGAGTTGCCTTTTCGGGGGTGGCTATGCGGTACGGCAAACGACTTTCAGCCCATACGACCCCCTCTTGCATCATCTTGGGCTGAATTTTAATAAACTCATAGGTTCCAAAATTTGTTTTAAGTTTTCGACCATGTCCGCTTGTCGCGATTTGTATAGTGATTGGAATCTGAGAAATGAGATCATGACGATGAAGGGCTGATAAAAATGATAAATAACCTACTTCATTCCCTAGAAGATAAGGAATAGCCCCGTAGGGTGTAAACCAAGGATGTTTAATTTGTCCCCACACGCCTCTCGTCAACTGTTCACCCCCCCGCCGGCGTGGGGGGGGGTGGGGGGGGGGGG
>CAZSZT010000154.1:0-2325 GCA_964611175.1 uncultured Bacteriovoracaceae bacterium | reverse complement strand
CCCCCCCCCTCTTTCGCTGTATTAGGGCTGTTGTAGTGATGGTAATACTGTGATATCCTTATTTTATGAAAAAGAACCTAACCGCAATTGGAGGCAGTTTAGGCTTTATCATCGATAAGCCAATCGCAGAGCTTTACCAATTGGATCGAAATACTCAGGTTGAAGTTACTCCTGAAAAAGACGGCCTCAACCTTCGATTTCTCAATGACAAAGCAATGCGAGCTTCCGATGAAGAAGTCATGAAAACCGCTAAGAAAGTGAACCGACGCTACGACAAGATGATGAAGAACTTAGCGAAATGACCTTCTCTCCTAAGTTCCTTTCTCTTGAGCAAGTCATCAAGCTTCATAAGTTACAAATCGATGAATATGGGGGCTCTCATGGCGTTAAGGACGAAGGCCTTTTAATTTCTGCCCTCGCTCAGCCCGAATCTGGTTTTGGCGACAATTATTTTCACAAAGATCTTTATGAAATGGCTGCCGCCTATCTCTTTCATCTGGTGAGTAACCACGCTTTCAATGATGGAAACAAAAGAATTGCCGCGTCAGTCGCTGCTGTTTTTCTCGAAATCAATGGAATCGAATTAACTGCTAACGAAGATGACTTTGAAACGATCGTCATGGAAGCTGCTCAAAGTAAAAAAACAAAGGAAGAAATCTCCTTATTTTTTAGATCAAACTCTCGTCCTTAACTGAGGTAGCCGGTGATCCTTTAAACTTTTCTTCCTTCTTTCTCATTTGATTTTCGGACTTTCGAAATCGGAACTCGTCCCGGGGAGAGTTCGAGTAAATTCTATAATCTCCGATTCAATCAGCGGGCGAGTCAGAAGTTCCGGCAAGACTTTGTATTTTTTTGTGCGAATGAGGAGATTGAAGGGAATCCCGGCTCTTTGGTAACGTTTAAGAAAAGAAGCAATTTCATCGTTCTTTTGCGTCCAGTCGCCCTCCATCCACAAAATGCCTCTGGATCGGAGCAACTCTTGAAACCAGTCGGTTTCGAGTACTGTTTTTTCATTAAATTTGCAGGTCAAGCACCAATCCGCCGTAATATTGATAAAAACGGTTTTTCCTTCGGCTAGGTGTTGTGCCAATAAGCTTTCAGAGAAAATTTCAGCTTTCTGGATATTTGCCGTTCGGCTCGATAGTCCCGTCGTTTCTATTAAAACACTTCCAAGCCAAGCGGCGGTTAATAAAAGACTCGCGGCTAAAATCATTTTTAATCGATTCATCCAAGGTCCCGGTTTTGGAAAAAATGTGATGATCTTTGGAGATGCGATAAGAATAAAATAAGGCATTGATAAACCTAATCCCATGGCAAGAAACATGAACATCAAAACCACCCACGTTTGAGAAAGAGCGAAGCCGATCGCCGTCCCCAGAAAAGGAGCCGTGCACGGCGTCGCGAGAAGAGTGACAAATACACCCTCCCAAAAAGCGCCCTTCCAGTTCGAAAGAAATGTTAAAAACCTAGCTGGCACGGCGAACTCAAAAAATCCAAAGAGGTTTGCGGAAAATAAAATGAGAATCGTGATCATGATTCCGAGAAACCACGGACTTTGAAACTGAAATCCCCAGCCGACTTCCATTCCGAAATGTCGAAGACCTAAAATAACAAGTGCTAAGACGATAAAGCTCGTTAAAATTCCAGCGACTGTCTTTAAACACGATGCTCGATAGGACCAGGTACCCGTTCCCATTTTAAGGAGCGAAAATGTCTTTAGAAAAATAACGGGAAGAACACAGGGCATAAAATTCAAAATGACTCCACCGAGGAATGCGAAAAGAATCTGCCAAAAAAAGGAAGGCGACAGAATCCCCTCCGGAGCCGGAGGCTCAATGATGCCGGATATCCCCGTATTCCGATTTTCCGATCGATAGGTGGCGGTCCACTCGAAGGGCGAAGGAGAGTCCTTAAACTGAATTTTCCATTCCGAATCATTGATCTTTTGGACGGGGACATTTCGAGTTGGCTGATCAGGAAAGTACAAAAACAAATCGTCGATAGGCTTTTCCGAAAAACTTAAGACGACTTCCTTTTCCTTGAGCCAGTGAGCATTTTCAATTTCGATTGGTCTCGGCGCCGCCTGGACGGCATTTTCAATTTCGGTAGCCTGAATCGAAAGTTTTTCATTACGGATCGGGAGCGAAAGTTGAAAGGAGGCGGTTTCAGGGATGCACTGGATTTCGCAGACAAGATAATCAACTTTGAGGTCGATGATAAAATTCTCAGGCGGTAAAGACTGGCCTTGAAGAATGACGGGAAAAAGGACGGCTTTCTCGTAACCGAAGCTAATGAGCCCTTCCCCTCCAGATTTTAGACGTTTCG
>CAZSZT010000153.1:0-5122 GCA_964611175.1 uncultured Bacteriovoracaceae bacterium | reverse complement strand
TTCTCAATGGGCGGTAAGAGTTGGCGCGGATGCCTACCCACGGTTTCAATCTGTTCTTCGAAACGGGAAACGGCAAACGCTGGAAAGGGTAACGAGCCTGTTAAAACAGAATCCAGATTTTTATACCCCTAGAGAACTCGACGAGATTTTAAGTAGTATTTGGAGTATTATGTTTGCGTACTCACAACCATCTAATGCGAACAACATTCCTGCCATCCGAAATACGACCAAAGAGCTTGTTAATATCTTGGAAACCCACCTCTCCTCCCTTCAAACTTCCTATCGGTATCAGAATGTGCTGGAAATGGGAAAATTCCTGATCAGTTCTGATCTGATAATACGAGCTGACAATATTTCTCCCCAGGGAGAAATTTCGATCGGCAAAAATTAAAGTCCGAGCTTCCAGCGTATCGTAAATCTTTATCGGCTAACAAAACGCAGCGGCATCCCAATTCCGCAACAATTTGCATAGCGAAAATTCCCTAGTGAAATAACTGCAGAAAAGACTTGTTTTCGGGGGTTTTAAGAGGGGCTATACTGGCACGTTCTTTGTACTTTGAGAGGGTGTGAAGACGGGAAACTCCACCGAACGAAGCCTCACTCAACCGGATCTCGGAACGCATCCGGTGAAATCCTTTCTCCACGAATGTGGAATGGATACCTCGGGCTTTCCTTCCTTTCGGCTTCTGATCGAAACCACGGAAAAATATATTCGTTCATCAGGATTGAGAATCCCTCTCCGAATTCCGGGCCAACCCGGACTGATTTATGAATCGTACTGTCGTATTCTGCGAGTGCTTGAAGTTCCTGCGATCACTAAAACACATCATCGAAAGTTTTTAGAAATCGAATGGTCCATCGAGGAAGTTCCGGTTTTAGAAACCGAAAGCCATCCAAGTTTATTCTTTTTGGCCGGCGAAACCGCGTGTCCTTCCTGCCGAGAAAGTTTTCAACCCCATCCGGATATTATCGACGAAGTTTCCGTGCGAATTGTCTGCCCGCAATGTCTCCATCAGTGGATTATGAAAATCGAAAGTGGTTTAAAGTCCAACGTCGCTGGTGTTCAACTCCTTCTCGATGCCTTTTATGAAAATCCATCCCATTTGCGACGGGCCTTAAGAGAAGAGCATCCGGGCACCGCCGAAACGTATTTTCCGGTTGCTTTCGAGGCCTGGAACTCTGGATCTTCCCTCGACTGGTTGTTCGGAGATCAAAAAGGTTGGTTTGCCATTACGGCCCCGGGAGAAATTAATCTCGAAGTTCTCGGGAAAAGTTTGATTAATACTTTTTGCAAAGAATACTTTATAAAATCTCGTCTTACAAACTCGGCGGACCCCCTGGAACAAACGGAAATTACACGAAAAGAAGACACCCTGACGCCAACCGATACGTCAATGACCACAACGGTTTCAATCGCCGCCGATTTTGATCGCTCGCCGGCACCGACTTTTAAGTCATCGCCACGATGGTCTTACTGGATAACTCAAACCACTCTCGCTCTCTTAGGCGTCGCCTCCTTGAGCATCATGGTTCTTTTGGTTTGGGATCAAATTTCCCCTCATTCGATTGATCCATCCAAGCCGGAATCCACGGCGATGGAAATCCCAAAAATCAAGGAAAACAAAAAAGAGGAAGTCGTCAAGACGACTCCGCCTCCCGTCCCGGCACCAAAACCCCTAGCGATCGAAAATCCCGTATCCACTGAAGCTCTCGCTCACTACCGACGGGGAATGATTCACCTCCGGAAGGAAGAAGGAAATGAGGCGATACAAGACTTTAAAAAAGCCATTCAGATCGATCATGAAAATGCGCCCTCCTATCGAGGCTTGGGCCTTGCCTTCGTTTCCGAGCACCGATACGACGAGGCCATTCAAGCTTTCCAGCAATATCTTCTATTAGCTAAAAACTCGGATGATAAGACATCGGTCGAAGAAATTATTGAAGCCATTAAAGAACGAGTGCTCGTTTCTCGCTAAAGACCCCACTCATTCAAATATTTTCTTTGAATCTCAAAAAGCTGACGACATCCGCTCATCGATAAGTCCAGTAATTGCTCCATTTCGGATCTGGGAAAGGAGCCCTTCTCTCCTGTTCCTTGAATTTCGATAAATTCATTCTTATCATTCATGACGACATTGGCATCAATTTCGGCTTTCACGTCTTCCGCATAATTCAAATCCAAAGCCCAATTTCCCTCGACTCTTCCTAAAGAGACCGCCGCAATCAAACGCGTCTCCGGAATTTCCTTCATTAATTTTTTTTCACGAAGTTTTTGAAGCGCCATACGAAACGCCAGATATCCACCCGTAATCGAAGCCACCCGAGTTCCCCCGTCAGCTTGTAAAACATCGCAATCAATTTGAACGGTTCGAGTCCCGAGTTTCTTCATATCCATGGCCGCTCGAATACTTCGCCCAATCAGTCGTTGGATTTCATGGGTCCTTCCGGTTTGCCTAATTTTATCGCGCTGAATACGTCGATCCGACGAGCCCGGGAGCATTCCATATTCGGCCGTAATCCACCCTCCTGCCTCGCCCTGCGCTTGCATCCAATGAGGAACTTTCTCATCGATCATGACCGAGCAAACAACCTTCGTCTGCCCCCACTGAATCAGAACACTTCCAGCGGGATCTTTTTGAGGAGAAGGAAGGATTTCAATTTTCCGCAATTCGTCAATTCTTCGACCGTCGATTCGAGCCATAGCCAAACACTTTGTGAATTTTCGGCAATCAAGTCAACGACGGTTTACGAAGGTATTCGAGAAGGGAACAAACGCTCATGCTGACGAGATAAAGAAGGCAAAGCGGAGTCCCAAGCAAAAGCATCGTATAGGGATCGGCCGGAGTCAAAATCGCCGCCATGACATAAATCCCCACAATGCCATATCTCCATGTTTTCCAAAGACTCGATGCTTTCAATAAACCGAGTAGATTAAAAAGAATGATTAAAAGAGGAAGTTCGAATAGGACGGCAAATGCAAAAAGAATCGGCCATGGAGAGCATGGGCTCAATCGGAGCCCATGCTTGTGAAAGAAAAAATTCGAATGCAAAAGGGAAAATGAAAAAATATCCAAAAAGAGCCCCCCCCAAAAACATAAGGGATCCGATCAATACAAAAGGAACAACCCATTTTTTTTCCTTCGCCTTTAACCCCGGACTAATGAACAACCATAGTTGATAAAGAATCCATGGCGTTGAAACAAAAACTCCCCCAACAATTCCTACTTTTAAGTAAACTAAAAAGGGCTCCGCTACCGATGTGTAAATCATTCGGCAAGCACGATCTTGAAAGGTCTCACATAAGGGCGTCATCAAGAATTGGAAAATCCGCTCCGAAAAATGATAGGTGACCAGAAAGCAAACGAGAATCCCCCAAAGGCACAAAACCACTCGCTTACGAAGCTCGATCACATGCTCCCAAAACGACATCCCCGTGCTCACCTTTTCGTTATTTCCTCCGTCCTTTCGATCTCGGTTTTGTCGATTTCTTCTTGAAGGTCTCCTTTGATTTGATCCACCTTTGATTTTAGAGTTTCCTGAACGTCATCCAGGGATTTTTCCAACGCCGACAACGATCCATCTTCATCCAAGGAAGATTTCAAATCTTTCTGAGCCTTTCTCATTTCTTGCATGAATTTCGCCAGAGTTTTAAAGACCTCCGGAATTTGCTTGGGGCCTAAAAAAATAATGCCGATAATGGCAATAATCAGTAACTCTCCCGCTCCAATTCCCATTCTATTGATCTCTCTGGTATAAATCGATTTCGTTCATCTTCGGTTTAACTTCCGTGGTCGGCGCGGTTCCTTTAACGAAGGCTTCAAATATTCCTGATTTATCTTTCGGACTCGCAAGGCCACCTGTTTTAGGATCAATTCGAGCAAATTCGATATTCTCCGGCACTTCAAAATCCGATTTTGGGTAGGGTTCTAAGGCTCTTGCCATATAATCGAGCCAAATCGGTACCGCCGCTCTCGACCCTGTTTCATATCTTCCCAGAATTCTAAGATCATCATAACCAACCCAAACGCCAGTGACGAGATCCGGGGTGAAGCCCATAAACCAAGCGTCCCGATTTTCATCGGTTGTCCCTGTTTTTCCCGACGCGGGGCGTTCCAATTCACGAGCCCGTCGACCGGTTCCATAGAGAACATTTTCCTTGAGTAAATAAGCCATCAAAAAGCTTGTCTCGGAACTCAACACCTGCCCCGGCAACAAAGGAGAGGTCACCACTTGGCGCTTCCGCTTCTTGGAAGCATTCGATTCTTGTAAAAAGGAAACAAGTTCTTCGTCGTTGCGAGAGTCCGTACTTTTTGAAAAAACGACCGACGCTAAATCTTGCTTAAGTTGCGTTACGGAAGATCGAATGGCTTCCAAGGTCGAGACCGAAAAATTTTCTTGAACATTATCTTCCACAAGGGTCCCCTCTCGATCGATAATCTTTTTTATCATCACGGGACGACGTCGATAGCCGCCGGTTGCAAATACAATGTAGGGCTGCATAAGATCTTGAAGGGTCACGACTGAAGATCCAAGAGCTAAAGTGAAATCTCGATTGAGAGAGCTTTCAATTCCCAATCGTTTTGCATAATCAATGACGGTATCGATTCCAACCTCGTTCAAAAGCTTAATCGTCGTAATATTCCGGGACGCAAGCAATGAATTCCGAAGCGTAACGTCTCCAATAAATTTTTGATCATAATTACTCGGCCTCCACTTTTCTTGATCGGCTTCATTTTCAAATGTAATCGGAGAATCTTGAATAATGCTCGCCGGAGTAAATCCCAAATCAAGAGCCGCTGCATAAATGATCGGTTTAAAAGCCGACCCCGGCTGACGTTTTGCCTGAATCGCTCGATTGAACTGAGATCGATTGAAATCATAACCGCCCACCATGGACTTGATCGTTCCATTGTGAGGATCGATGCTCATCAAAGCCCCTTCGACTTCCGTATCTTGTTCGAGTTGGGCTTCCAGGGGTGCCTCCGGAGAAGGCGCTAAAGATTTGATCGTCATTAAGACGACATCGCCAATTTTTAAAATATCCGAAACTTTTGTAACCCGTCGAACTTCCTGATCTTCATCATCAGGATTCATTCTCGTTGTCGCCCAGGTCATATCCTCG
>CAZSZT010000152.1:0-5131 GCA_964611175.1 uncultured Bacteriovoracaceae bacterium | reverse complement strand
ATTTGTATGTAATTTTAAATTTAAAGAAAGTCCGCGCACTCAAAGAAAATTAAAAATCAAAAGAGTTGTGGAAAAAATAGGTGGGGAGGGCAAACCATATTTCGTGGGTTTGGTTTGCCTCCTCCTTTAAAATTTTCCACAACTCTTTTGATTTTTATTTTTCTTTGAGTTTCCAAGCTCCCGAGTTTTCCCCGGGGAGAGTTATTGGGACGACAACTCCTCTTGACCATCGACTCACGTAACCAGCTGAATGCTTAAACGAATAGGCAGATGAAAAGACTCGTTGAAACACGATTCATTGAAGAACATCCTTCCATACCGGAGAAATATTTTCCCAATTAAATCGCTTCACGCCTTCCTTCGCTTTCCTTCCCATCGTTTCGACAAGTTGAGGATCGTTCATAAGTTTTAAAAGCGCCTGAGATAAAGCGGCCCGATCTCCAACGGGAACCAAAATTCCTGTTTCATTGGGCTCAATAATTTCACGAGGACCCGCAGGGCAATCCGTATGAATCACGGGCTTTCCATATTGCATCGCCTCAACCGATACCAAAGACCATCCCTCAAAATCTGAGGCCATCGCTAGAAACCGACAAGACTGATAGTAAGGATTTAAATCTTTAACAAAACCAAGAAACTCAACTTTTCCCGACAATCCGAGCTGTCTCACTTGATCGCCGAGCTTTTCTCTTAAAATTCCATCCCCTGCAATCAACAATTTCCAGTCCGGATAATGACGACAAGCTTCTCTAAATGCATCGATCAATAAATCAAAACGCTTTTGAGAGCATAATCTGCCGACGGAGAGAATATAGGGGCCGATTTCCATCTGAGGATTCGATTCGTCGTTTTTAATCTTCGGATTGAGATTAGGAATTACTTTTATCTTAGAAGACAAGATTTTAGGAAAACATTCGCGACTTCGAGATGTCAAAACAACGACCGCATCTGAAAATAAGTAACTTAGATAAACCATGAAACGCTTAAAAATATTTTGATAATGAAACTCAAATTTTGGATAAAGATGCTCTGTGGCAATAACGCGTAAACCTAAGCCGAACGAGCTCAAACGACCATAGACGGACATATGGGGTAAAAAGCTAATGAGCGTCCGATCGCCGTCCATCTTGAAACTCAGTTTCTTTAAGATGTCTCGGACTAATTTTCCTTGTCTTAACCAACCGCCAACCATCTTTCTCTCGTCGGGAACTCGATGAAGCTTAACTCGTGGATCAACTGAATAATCCGGTGCCGTTAAAGACTTATCAAAATAAATGAGGTGCACTTGAAATCCGTCGGACGCCCATCGGCTTGCAAGCTCGGCCGCAACCCGTCCAACCCCTCCCCCACTTATTTTTTCTGCAAGAATAATGAGAGAGGGCTTCGAATCCGATCTTGGAAAATGCCTCCTGGGACCCCCGGACAAAATATCTTGATACAAATGAAAGTGGCGTTCCGATATCTTTTTGGGATCAAAATCGTTTTCGGCTTTTTTCCTCGCATTTTGCCCCAATTTCAAACAAAGATCCGGACTCTTGATAAGGGTTTGAAGCCCTTTTGAAAAATCCTCCCCAGAGCCAGGTTCGGCCAAAGTGCCACTCACGCCATCCTCAATCAAATCAGACATTCCACCAATGCGAAAGGCAACCGTTGGAATACCGCATGCCATCGCTTCTAAAACAGTATTCGGCAAATTATCCTGAATCGATGGAGCCGCAAAAAAATCTGAACTCGCACAAAGCTCTGCTATTTTTGATGAATCGTTCAAAACTCCAAACGAATGAACTTTAAATAGAGAGTTGATTTTTTCAGAAAGTTGGACCGATCCTACACAGAGGATTTCAACTTTATCTTGTTATGATTTTTCTAATCTTAGTAAGGCGTCTTCGAAGAGGGGTGTTCCTTTTCTTTTGTTTCCCGGTCGTTCAAACGCATTTAAAAAAATAATCGATTTCTCTAACGGGAGTTTCCATTTTTCCCTCAGTTCCTTTTTTGGACCTGGTCGAAATTTTGCAGAATCGATGGAATTCGGAATCTGTTCGATCGGAATATCCTTGAAGAGATGACTTGACTGAGCGACGTCCCTCATCCAACGGCTAGGAGCTACCGCACGAAGAGAAAGTTTCTGATAAATCTCTTCCTTTCTTCTAAAATTCCAAGAAGATAGATCGTTATCTTTTTTTGAACCGAGAACTGGGCAGGCTCCACATCGATCCACAAATTTCTGACAATCACTCGTATAATGACAGCCCCCTGTAAACGCCCACATATCGTGAAGCGTCCAAACGAGAGGTAAATTCCAACGAGACATTTCTTCTAATCTAAAAAAGCCACCATCTATAAAATGGATGTGGATGAGATCGGGTTCAAAAGACTTGATCTCCCTTTTTAAGGAATGGGGAACCCAGGCGCTTGTAAAACCAACGGCCTCCCGATGTGGATATTTCTTTAACAAGACTCGATCAAGTTCCACTCGCCACCGATACGCTAGCCGAGGAGATCGGCGATGAACAAGAAAGCGAGATTGAACCCCTTGCTTTATTAAGGACTCATGAAGCCGCAAAGCAGCGATTGCCGCTCCCCCACCCGAATCATCCGAATTCAAAAAGAGAATTTTCATCTCCAATGATTAGTACACTCATTACGAAGCATTCTTGCAACTACTCTTGCCCATTGACTAAATACCGGCGTTAATAGTTTATGCGACAGGTGTTTGAATCCTTCGTGCGATTTCTGGATGCCACCCCTAATCCAAAACAACGCCTTCCGAGGGTTATTCAATTTCCAATTAATGATATTTGTAATTCTCGTTGCCAGATGTGTCATATATGGCAGCAAAAAAAGTCTTTTGAGATTTCCCCGGAACAAATTCGAACACTCCTCAAGAACCCGCTCTTTAGAAAGGTTCAAGGCGTGGGCATCAATGGCGGAGAACCGACTCTTCGAAAAGACATCCGTGAAGTCGCCGAATCCGTCGCCATTTCTCTGCCGTCCCTAAAAAGTTTATCTCTCATCACGAATGCGATTCGAGGTTCTCAGGTTAAGGACGCTATCGACTCCATTGGCGGAGTTTGCAAAATCCATCATCTTCATTTCGATGTCATGGTCTCTTTAGATGGAATAGGAAAGGTTCATGATCGAGTCCGAGGAATGGACGGAAACTTTGAATCTGCCATTGAGGTTTTACAGTATGCTAAAGCTTCAAAAAATGTCTCTTCTGTTCGCATCGGCTGTACCATTATTAAAGAGAATATTTTTGACGTCGAGAATGTCCTCCATTGGGCTCTCGATCAAAATATCTACGCCCGATTCCGAGTCGGAATTCCTCATCAACGTTTGTATGTTTCCGATCTAAAAGCTCCCTTCCAACTTAACGATCAGGAGCTCTTTCATCTCGCAAACTTTTTAGATATTCTTTATCTCACTTACGAGAAAAACGAAGCCCGACGACACTTTTATCGAAGCCTAAGGGATCAAATGATCTACCAAAAGCCAAGAACGTCTGGATGCGTATGGAAGAATGCTGGCGTCACGCTTTCGTCCCGAGGTGAATTTGCCTATTGTGCGGTTCAAAGCAAGGCACTTGGAAATGTCCTTCAAGACGATCCGAACGATCTATTTTGGAAAAATTCAGAACATCTTCAGGAAATTGTGCGAAATAAATGCGCAAGTTGCCTTCATGATTACGATGGAATCGCAAGCCGATCCATTTGGATGAAAGACGTCTGGGCAAAGAACAAGCGCCGACTGCCCGGTATCGCCTTGAGCGCTCTTCAAAAGACAAAACAAAAGTGGGAGAACTTTAAGGACTATCAAGAATTAAAAAAGCAAACAAAGACCGTAAAAATCAAAGCCATGAATCGACTAAATCGGTCAAAGAAAACAAACCGGGTCCTCGTTTGCGGATGGTACGGAACGGAAACTCTTGGCGACAAAGCCATTCTTGCCGGGCTTACGCATTGTCTTCGCCTTGCCCGCCCGGATCTACAAATCGATATTGCCTCGTTAGAGCCTTATGTGACGCGAAATACAGCCCATCAAATGCCCGAACTTAATCCAAATTCTATCCTCTTTCATCAGGAAGCCATAACTCAGTTGGAAACTTCTTCGTATGACAGCCTTATTATTGGCGGCGGACCTTTAATGTCTGGAATTCGAGAATCTTTAGATCTTTTAAAACTCGTCGCCATGGCCAAATCGAAGCAAACTCCTGTGATGATCGCCGGATGTGGTGTCGGTCCGTTAAAGAACGATGTGGCAAAAAAAGCCATTGAAGAAATTTTATCTTTGAGTGATGAAATCATCTTTCGAGATCAATCTTCAAAAATCTTAGCCGAACAGGAATTAAAACTTAGCCAGACACCGAAAGTGGCCCTCGATCCAGCATTTCTCTGGGTTCATCAAAATCATAAAGAAAGCAACCGATCTCGCCGACTGATATTGGCGCTGCGAGAGTGGCCACGAGATTATCAGAATTCTTCTAAGATGCAGCCGTTAGAAGCTCAAAATCATTTTGAAAATGAAATTCGAAAACTCATTTCTCTTTTAAAAGATCAGGTGCCAGATATGGAAATTTATCCCTTCTGTATGCATAAATATGCAAAAGGTGGAGACGACCGAGCCTATTATCGAAAAATTTTCAAGAATGAACCTGAACTCAACTCGAAAATTCCCAATCAACACCGTCCTCCCGATGAAGACTTAAGCCTCTTTTCGACAAGTCAATATATCTTAGCCATGCGTTTTCATAGTCTGGTCTTCGCATTAGGGACCCAAACTCCTTACTCTGTGATTGATTATACTCGGGGGGGCAAGATCAGAGCGCTCTCGAACGATCTTAGGATCCAGGACAATGTTGAGGATCTGGAAGACTTCAAGGCTCAAAAGACCTTAGAAAAAATTTTACAGCCGACTTCAAAAATTCCAGATTTGAAAAATGAAATTTATCAAACCGAAAAAGTCTTTGTCGATTTATTTCGACAGATTTGATTTCCGCAAAACCCGCATAATGAGAGGCGGAGTGAGCCCAATGATAAGTTTATGGAGCGGACCTAAATAATGATCTCGGATGGAACCTGAACCCTTTTTGTATAATTTTTCTTCATTTCTTGCCCCTACTTCCTTGGTTTAA
>CAZSZT010000151.1:0-5134 GCA_964611175.1 uncultured Bacteriovoracaceae bacterium | reverse complement strand
GCGTTAGTGTTTTTAATGCGCACCCGGAGCGATTCGAACGCCCGACCCCATGCTTCGTAGGCATGTGCTCTATCCAGCTGAGCTACGGGTGCATCTTCGCACATCTTAATATCTCAGCTGGATAGAGCAACTCCATTTCACTCTGCACGCCTGTGGCGTGACCCAGCTGAGGTACGGGTGCCTGTGTTTACACACCTTAATATCCCAATCCGTATGCCAATCACAATTGATGAATTCTTGAAAATACCTGGCTTCCAGGATATGAACGAGCTTATGAAAATTCTTGGTTCCGCCATTTTTTTAGTCTTATTGGCAGTCATCAATTTTTCGTCCGTGCTGGCCGAAGAAAAAATCTACGCCGATGACGAATACAATTCCATTAAGACGGAAGGCCAGCTGATCCCCGTCGGTGAAAAACACAGATATCGTCATGCCTACAATACTTGGAATATCTGGGCGAATCCATTCGGATGGTTCATGGGTAGCTTTAGCTTGGGTGGCTCTTATGCCTTTCATCAAAATATGAAAGTGAACGCCGAACCCCAGTTCATTTATTTTTATTCAGCCGATCCCAAAGTGGTTGGAGGGGGTGCGACGGTGTCGCTGTCGATTTTCTTTAACAAAAACTATGACGGTTTTTATTTAGAGCCTGGAGGACGCTTTCTTTATGTCTCCCAGGAGCGCTCCCTCGGGGGCAACAATATCGATGGAGTTGTCGGAGGGCCTCAGCTCATCGGAGGTTGGGGTTGGCTTTGGGATTCTGGTTTCAACATTAATCTCGGATTGGGAATCGGATATTACTGGGGCAGTGTCGGCAGAGACATCAATGACACAGAAGCCTTCGAAGGCATAGTTCCAGCCGGAAACCTTCAATTCGGCTATACGTTCTAGAAAGAGACACAGCCTAGGCTGTCGCGAATTTGACAGACGAGGGTTCAAGCGCTAAACAGGGTATAAGTGAGGCGGTGACAATGTATTTAAGGGGCTTCCTAAACCTTATCGAGATCATTTCGGACGGCAGAACTATAGAGGAGCCGAGCTGTGTAAAGCACTGGGCTTTCGCGACATCATCTACTTTAAATCATCGGTCATTGATTCCGGAACTCCTTACGTTTATTTGAACATACCCCCCGAGGGAAAGCCGCGGCTGGAAAGGGTCACGCAACTCCCCAAACAGCTTTGGGTGTTCGATAGCGTGACTTGTAGAAAGTAATCCAGGACGGTGAATTAATCCGCCCTCAGCCAATAATCGTTGTTCCGAAGATCCCAATTTTTTGAAAAGAATCCGGCGGCATGGATTCCCGCCCACCCCTGCGTTTTGACGGCTTCGTCATAAATTATAAAATCCGGAAGGCCCTGCGCGCTTCGGTTAAGTGCTGGAAGAAAGTGTTCGGCATTGCGAAGTCCTTTGAAACTCTGTCCACCAATAAACAAAAGTTTTTTATCGGGATACTTAGGATTTTTGTAAAAAATCAGATAACTTAAATCAGGTTTTCGAATATTTGTTTTTCCGATTAGGATCTCATCATCGAGGTTGGAAAGAGGCAGGCTCTTCGCAAAGCTCGTCATGCGGCGATGCGTTTTGGTGTTTCCGAGAATCACAACATTAAAGCTTCTCTGATCCTCATCGGTCAGTTCGTTGTCTCGTTTGACGCGACACCCTCCGTTGGTTTGAGCCCAAATCTTAAAACAAAGAAGCCGCGCTTGGTTTTCCAGAAGTTCTTTTGTCGGCGTATCGCCTTGAGTTCCATAAGTGATCAAAAACGGATCCTCAAAGAAGGACGCCGTGGTCCCGGTTCGCGCCCTTGGAGAAGGCTCAAAATTCTCGTTTGAGATTTGCCAGAGGATGTCTTTTGAAACTTTTTTTACCTCCCTACCGTTCCAGATGATTTTTGAGGGCCATCGAGGAAGGCGTTGTGGGTCCAAGGCAAACGCGAGTAGGTTCGACGTCTCAATATGAAGATTGCTTTGGTTGAATCGTGCCACGACCTCGGTTGCAGAAAAAAGTTTTTCCTGCTCCAAGATCTGAAGCCAATAAAATTTGGAATGTGCGCTTAGATCGACAACTTTGGCGTAAACCTCCTCGGGTTTTTCCACTTTTGAATATTGTCTCAAAAATTCGTACTGGGATGGATGATCGACGCAATCGTAGCCGCCGCCTTCATTTTTAGGTTCTGCGCACCAGTGCTCGTCGCTTGGTATTTCCCGATACTGTGCGTTTAAGCCCAATGTCGTCGAAAGCTCTCTATAAATTCGAGAATGCGTGGGGGGCACGACGGAATCGCCGGAGCTGTGAGTAATATACAAAGGCAAGTGTTGGGCGTTTCCGAGAAAAAAGGGATTGTCCGTATCCTTTTGGGCGCGCTCCCGGAGACGGCTCAATTCCGGAGCCATCAAGAGTTTCGAGCGCTGAAAGAATTTTGGCGTATACGTATCCAAATTCATCCACGCCGCCGCAGGAGAGAGACCCGCAAAACGATCTGGATCATGAAGGCCGAGGTGCCAGACCCCCTGGCCGCCCATGGAGTGGCCAACGAGGTAGACTTGATCTGATCGAACGGGAAACCGACTCTGCGCGATTTCGAGAACCTCCAAAGCGTCCCGCCTTCCAAGATTCTGCCAGGCCATTCCATGGGGTCGTCGGTTGGTGGGAGCAATCACAAAAGCCCAGTCTTTTGGCGCGTACGTCGAGATCTGCGTCGTCGCCTCCACATTGGCGCCATGCAAAGACAACAACACCGAATAGGTCTTCTGCGGCGACCATTCCTTCGGCGGCAAAACAGAAAAATACTGCACCGAGTGATCGTGCCGGGATTTAAAGGTCAGGGCCCTCGTCTCGTTGGAACGCTTGACATCCATCAAAAAGGAGGCTTCTCCCAATTTTTGCCCGGCCCCGGACAATACATCAATCGTCACCGGAATCTTCCCGACTTGATTTAGCGAACGCGTTTGAATCAATTCCAGTGGAACTTTTTGAATAAAGGACGCCGAAATACTTAGATTTGGACCCTCGATTAATTCGAAATACGCATGGGGTCTCAATTTGAGCTGAATATTGTCATATGAATGGAGCGTGGCATTTAACAACGGAAGTCCGATCCAGAATCTCTGGTGCTGCTTCCCCACTTCCAAATCTGGCTTGGTGATATCATTTAACACTTCTATGGGCGATACGGGATCTCGCCACGAAAATGTAAATTCCGGATCTCCGTACGCCGCTATTTTAACTAAAATAGAATTCTCTCCGGACTTGACTTCAACAGGCGTGACCATGAAAGGGTAAGAGTACGGATCCCCATAGTATCTCCGTCCGTTAACAAAAAATTCAATGACATTCGATGTTTTCACAAGCAACGTTTTCGGATTGTCGAATGAAACCGTGGTGTAGGCGTAGGTCATATTGCTGAGCCCGGAAAGACCATGCAGCCCCTTCAAAAAATGCCAGTCCACCTCTGGATGGGAGATTCTTACCTTCTTCGTCTGCGATTGAATTAATTTCCATGACACGATTCCCTTTGGAGCCAGCGCAGAAAAAAATGATTGCTTTTCGACAAACTTAAAGTTTTCCTCGCCGCCCGCATTCACGAGATAATCCAGAGACTCCATGGGGGCGGAAAGAAACGGGCCCAGGGTCCACCACGACGTCGGGTGATTCAGCCGACCGAGCTCCGAATCATTTTGTGTTTTCAAAGCACAGGAATTTACAAAGATGAGGATGAGGCTAGAAACGATTGGCCGATAGCGCATCGCTGTAAAGTTTCTCATACGTAAGAAAAAAGGGCTTTGAAAATGAGCCGGCCTTATAACGCGGCGCATTATTTAAATGGTGCAACGAGACAAAGCGCCTTAGTCAGATTTCTATCAAATCTGTCAAACCTAAGGCCGAAAATGAATTGCCAGATAGATGCAAATTTTGTGATTCTGACATTAGGGATAGGTGCTCTGCATCAATCAACGCAGAGTTCGCCTGAGGAGAAATGACACAGGAAGACGAGAGGAGGGGATGATGAATCTTTTCACAAAAAAGAGGATCGCGATGGTCGTGGGATTTTTAGCATTGATTGGGGCTCAAGCGCCTTTAATGGCCGATCATGAAGTGAACTTAAAAAGAGATCGGCAGCTTATTAAAGAGGCGATGGACGCCGCTGATCACTATCGGTTCAATGTGGCTGAAAATAAATTACGATCCGTTCGGGAGGATATTCAAGATTTACAGTACAGCCGAGACAAAAATGAACTTCAAATCACCCTTAACCTGACCATTCAGAAATTGAATAGTCGAGCGGGGCCTCGCGAAAAGGCAAATTATGTTCAAACGAGCGGACGGATTATGCTTCGAACGATCAATGAACTCATTGACGACTCGAGCGGTCTTGGATCTGGCCCACTTCAACGATCGATCCGGCGGATGGATGAAGTTGTCGAACTAACGGAAAAGGGCCGGGATCATCAAGCTCTCGATCTTCTTGAGGATATTGAGTGGACGATGAAGAGGTTTGATCATGAGTCGGATCTTGATCTGGCGATGGGTGCGGTTCGCCGCGCTCAAGATGTTCTTCGAAACAAACGATTAACTCCTATGGAGCAAGTCGTGGTGGTTCGAGAATGTGCACGAGTATTCAAAGTGAATGTTAAAGACTCAAGAGCCTATCGTTTAGAGGTTCGAGGAAATGATGACGTCAACCTTGGACAAAAAGTAAAGCTTGGTGAAACTGCTCATTTTTCGAAATCGAATCTGGAAGTGCGCCGAGTGCGTGTCGGAAATGACGAAGGATTTTTCCGCTACATTCGAATTCGTGCGGAGGATGATTCGCTAAATATCGATCGAGTGGTCATTGTCTATGGGAATGGGGAAAGAGACCGTTTCTATGGAACGACTCTTCGAGAAGGCCAAACAGTTGACTACAACCTTTCGGGAAGCAGTCGATGGGTCGAAAGTGTTGAAATTATGGCTAGTTCATCGATATTTTGGGGAACCAAAGCCAAAGCGGTTGTTATCGGGATAAGATAAGTTATTCTCAAACGATAGAATCCGAAAAGACGGCCGATTTTGATCGGCCGTTTTGCTTTTTCCCTAAAAACTCACTAAAAATTCAGGGATCAATGAGTTAGTGTCTATAGCCATAGCCATGGA